>NZ_JAAHHT010000261.1 GCF_010672085.1 Okeania sp. SIO3I5 | reverse complement strand
TTGTTCACAGTTGGAATTAATCAAAATGCTAAACCCAATAATAACTGGGTGGAGCAATTACTACTCGTCAAACTTTTTTACACCCTCTAAACTGGCCAAGTCTAGGTGCATAACAGTGTAACTATCTTGTGCCATTCCTACTTCCTGGGCGACTCTTTCTGCTTTTGAGAGGTCTCGACAGGCCATCACAACATACCATTCACCTGTTTTAGCTAGAGCTTTGGCAGCGTGTAAACCTACTCCTGACGATGCACCTGTGATTATTACTGTCGATTTATGATTTTGTTCCATTCTCAATGAGATTTTGTAAAATTCGATTGACTGATTTGATAATTTTATAACAGTCTTGACCAAATCAAAAGTCAAGTGTGAATTACTAGAATAAATTTATTCTACAGACTTAGGCAAAGAAACTGGGTTGCTAGAAGAAATTGTGGTTTTAACGATAGATATTTAGGAAAAAAATCGGGTTTCTAGATTCCTGTAAGTAATATCATGTCCGGATAATCAGTGATAAAAAAAACTTTCTTCTTTTTATACTTTCTTCTCCTCTCTTCCCTCCTGACTCCTGTCTCCTGTCTCCTGTCTCCTCCCTCATTTATTTATAACTATTCAACCGGACATGATATAAGTCATTTAAAGTCAATTCTTAAAAAATAAAAAAGATGTAATATTAAATACAAATTATTAAATTGAGAGTTTAATTATAGCATTAATGGGAATAATTCTCTGATTGTAAATTTTAATCACAAAACTCAAGTATTTTCACCCTGCTGATGATAATTTTGAGAATGTAAATTGACTCAAATCAGGAACAAGTTATGGCAATCATTAAAGATAGCAAAGAGCACGAACACCAACACATCTATGGTGGTGTTGCACCAAATGGTGATTGCTGGTTTGGTGAAGGTTTTAAGAGCCAGAAAATTAAGGAAGGAACCTATATCGTAAAATTCGAGAATCCTTTTGCAGGTTTACCAGCACCAGTTTGTACTATTTCTGGAAATGAGTGGATGACATTTAATATGTCAGTCGCCACCGTTCAAATTACTCCAGAATACTTCATCTGCATTACTTCATCACCTCACCAACCTATTGATTGTGCTTTTACATTTATTGCTTTTGGTGACGCTAAATAAGAGTTTTAACACTCGCTAAAAATGTTAACAGCATATTAACCTTTGCTGTATTTAAAATTTAGTATAATTAAATATAGCCCCAGACTTTTTGTTTGAGGGCTTTTTTCTGATTTTATTATATACTTGGATAAGATTTAAACTTCTACAGGACTTACGCAAATTATTAGGCAAAACGCTATTTATAGAGGGCGAATGCCATTCGCCCCTACCAGATATGGTGGCTCTGCGTAAGTCCTGTTCTATTCCCATTCCCTATTAATAATGAAACGAAGAAAACTAATTAACCATATTGCAACTGCTACAGGTGTCGCAACTTTAGCCGCTTGTAGTCAAACCCCCACTCAAACTACCTCTACTGATAGCTTGCCCTCTATAAAATGGAGAATGACCACAAGTTGGCCTCGCTCCCTAGATACAATTTTTGGTGGGGCACAAATGGTTTGCGATCGCGTCGCAGCTATGACCAATGGCAGATTTACTATTACCCCCTATTCCGCAGGAGAAATAGTCGGAGGTTTAGAAGTTCTAGATGCTGTCCAACAAGGTACAATACAATGTGGCCATACTGCGAGTTACTATTACGTTGGCAAAAATCCAGCTCTCGCCTTTGGCACATCTGTCCCCTTTGGTTTAACTGCCCAACAACAAAATGCTTGGTATTATCATGGTGGGGGGTTAGAAATAATGCACAAGCTTTACTCCGACTTCAATATTATTAGTTTTCCTGCTGGTAACAGTGGAGTCCAGATGGGAGGTTGGTTTAAACGAGAGATTAACGCACTTAGCGATCTAAATGGTTTAAGTATGCGCATCCCTGGTTTTGGTGGGGAGGTAATGAGAAAATTAGGTGTCAATACTCAAGTATTGCCTGGTGGTGAAATTTATCTAGCTTTGGAAAGAGGCGCTCTTGATGCTGCGGAATGGGTAGGTCCTTATGATGACCAGAAATTAGGTTTAAATAAAGCTGCAAAATATTATTATTATCCTGGTTGGTGGGAACCTGGTCCGACTTTTGAGGTACAAGTTAATTTGAATGAATGGAATAAGTTGCCAAAAGAATATCAAGAAGCTTTTAAGACTGCTGCATATCAAGCGAATATAAATATGTTAGCCCAATATGATACTTTAAACGGAGCAGCATTAGCAGAATTGATAGCAGGTGGTACAGAATTACGCCCCTACACTCAAGAAATTTTACAAGCAGCACAGAAAGCAGCTTTTGAATTTTACGAAGAAAAAGCTAGTCAGGATAAAACCTTTAAAGAAGTCTACGAACAATGGAAAAAGTTCGGAGCAAAGATTTATCAATGGAATGCTATTAATGAATTGAGTTTTGCTCAGTTTACGTTCAACAACTCGCCAAGCTAAATTTTGAATTGAGAATTTGCAAAAAGGAAGTGTTTTTCCCACTGTTGCTTGTTCCCTAAAGTGAATTGAGAATTTGCAAAAAGGAAGTGTTTTTCCCACTGTTGCTTGTTCCCTATTCCCTGTTCCCTAGAGTGAATTGAGAATTTGCAAAAAGGAAGTGTTTTTCCCACTGTTTCCTGTTCCGTAAAGTGAATTGAGAATTTGCAAAATGGAAGTGTTTTTCCCACTGTTGCCAGTTCCCGATTCCCTGTTCCCTGCTATAACACATAAGTAAATAATGAAACGTCGAAACCTAATTAGTTATGCTACCGTTGCTGCTACAAGTGCAGTTGCTTTACCTGCATCAAGTCAAACCGAACTCCAACAGATCAAATGGAGAATGACGACAAGTTGGCCGAAATCTCTCGATACTTTGTTTGGTGGAGCGCAGAGAATTTGCGATCGCGTAGCAGCTTTAACCAATGGCAGATTTACTATTATTCCCTATCAAGCTGGTGAAATAGTTGGAGGATTAGAAGTTTTAGATGCCGTACAACAAGGCACTGTACAATGCGGTCATACTTCTAGTTATTATTACAAAGGCAAAAATCCTGCCCTAGTATTTGCTACTACTGTTCCATTTGGTTTTACTACCCAACAACAGAATGCCTGGTTATATCATGGAGGGGGTTTAGAAGCTATACAAAAAGTTTATGCCGATTTTAATGTGATCAACTTTCCTGCCGGTAGTACAGGGGCACAAATGGGTGGTTGGTTTAGAGAAGAAATTAATACTTTGGGTGACCTTAATGGTTTAAAGATGCGTATTCCTGGTTTGGGAGGGGATGTGATGAGCAAGTTAGGAGTAAATGTGCAGGTATTACCTGGTGGGGAAGTTTATTTAGCTTTGGAAAGAGGAACTATTGATGCTGCTGAATGGGCAGGTCCTTATGATGATGAGAAATTGGGTTTATATAAGGCTGCAAAATATTATTATTATCCTGGTTGGTGGGAACCAGGTCCGACTTTAGATGTATTGGTTAATTTAGATGCTTGGAACAAATTACCAAAGGAATATCAGGAAATTTTTCAGACTGCTGCTTATGAAGCTAATTTGAATATGTTAGCTCAATATGATGCTTTGAATGGTGAAGCGTTGCCAAGATTGATTGAAAAAGGTGTGCAGTTGAAGGCTTTTAGTCCAGAAATTATGGAAGCTGCCCAGAAAACTGCTTTTGAGATTTATGAGGAAAATGCTAGTAAAGATGGGAGTTTTAAAGAAGTTTATCAACAGTGGAAAAAATTTCGAGAACAAGTTTTTAATTGGAATAAAGTTAATGAGTTAAGTTTTGCTCAGTTTTCTTTCAATAATATTATGTTCGGTTGAATAATTATAATTAAAGAGGGAGGAGTCAGGAGTTAGGAGTCAGGAATAAGAAGCCGTAGGGGCGAATGGCCATTCGCCCCTACAGGAATTACAGCGGTTTTCATTTGGGTAGAACACAGTAGGGACGTTCCATGGAACGTCCCTACAACGTTTTGCTTGTGAAAATGTGGTTCATCAATTTGAAAAGCGCTGTAGGAGTCAAAGCTCTCGATCCTCAAGTTGCGACTGAATATATAAAGGACTTACGCCGAACTGCGATATCTAGTAGGGGCGAATGGCATTCGCCCTCTATGGATAGCGTATTGTCTAATAATTTGCGTAATATCAAAGCGGTGCTAGTTTTTGGCAAACTCCTCAGTCGGACGTCCTCAAAAGTCAGGAGCCAGAGAAATAGGATAGGGGAAAAAGGTAGAAAAATCTCCCTATCCCCCCATCTCCCAATCTCTAAATGGCGAAGATACATAAGTTTTGTAATTTCTTCCCACACCTCCCACACCTCCCACACCTCCCACACCTCCCACACCTCCCACACCTCCCACACCTCCCACACCTCCCACTTTCTCTTAAGAGGAAACTGCTAACTTTTAGGTTCTATCCAAACTTTCATTCCCTCTACCCTTAGAGATTTATTGCGAGTACCACAATATTGACCATTACGATAAACAGGCAAATCTCCCATATTTTGCACATGAGCAGTGTAGCAGATATCATAACTATTAGCTTGAGAACCTGTAAGTCGCATCGCCAATCCTTCTAGTCTACGCGCTCTTCCACGTTCCCCTGCTAATTTTCCTGCTTCTAACCAAGGAGTATCGCCAACTCCACCAATATGTGCCATATATTCCAAATTTAACCCAGCAACAGGGGGTTCTATATTAATTTGAAAAGCTTCTACGCGGAAACCTTGACCGCGAGTACCCGCATACTCTCCAGCAGAAAACGAGCGATCGCCCACATTTTGTATATGAACTATAACTTTTAATCCTACAGAAACTCCTGACGGTTGATTAGTATTTTCTCCAAACATGATATTTGGTCTTTGAATTTTAGAGGAATTTTGAGGAGTTTCTACACCAGGAACAATAATAATTTCCTCTAGAGGTTTTGCTGGTGTCGGATCTTCTAAAATTATGATATCTGGATCGTCAATAGGTGTTTGATTAGGTTCGCCACCACCAGAGGGTACTACTATTAAAGGTGGTAAATTTGTAGTAGTTGACTTTTGCGGTGAGGTTGGTTGAGTAGGAATATTTTGAGGGCGCTCTAATTCTTCGAGTGCAGGTAATTTAATTGTAGATGTTGTTGGTAAGGAGTCATTGGGAATTGTCAGTTTTCCTCTGAATATAGCTAACATTAATTTTTTGCCAAAAGTTACGTTAACTTTTTCTTCCAATTCCAACAACTGTTCGTCATCTAAACTTTTCCCTTGTTTAACAAGTTTTAATACTGCTGAAAGTGGATGTCTATCTTCAATTAAAGCTTGAGCATCATCAGGTAATTTTTCAGATTTTGTCTCAGATATTTGTTTATATAGTTCTTTTGCTTGTGCCTTAACTGACTCTAAAGGAGGAAACTCTGGTTGTTCTTGATGAGCGATCGCCAAAATTTGATTAAGAATATTTAAAGCTGGTTGACTAATTGATGATTCTGTGGTTATTGTAACTGCTTTGATTAAATTTTCCAAGTCTGTCAAGGAAGATATTGCCCCAGTAGAAATTTGAGATGTTTGTGCCAATTTTAGTCCCTGCTCTTTCATCTCAGCAAAATCTCTACTGTAACCCATCAGTTCTTCTAGTAAACTTTCTGAAGGGGGAGTACCAGTATTTTGTAGTTCTTTAGCTGCTAGGGAGAGGCGAGTACCTAAACTAGAAAAATTTTCTCTATAGGAAGCTAGTTTGGCTAATAAGTTATGGTGAGTTGTTTCCATGCTGTTGTTACAGTCAAATTATACACTCACAATTTTACCGAAAAATTGGGTTTAAAGCCTCGCCCTTCTAGAACTCTAGAAAAAATAATAATTTCCCTCTTGCCAATTTAAGACCAAAAATGTTATAGTTAAATTTATTATTAGGGCGCGTAGCTCAGTGGATAGAGCACCAGATTCCGGTTCTGGGTGTCGGGGGTTCAAATCCCTCCGTGCTCGTTGGAGGAAGTAAGGTAGTGGGTAAAAGGTAGAAGGAAAAAAAATATCCTAGAAACCGGGTTTCTTAAGGAACTACTCCCTACTCCCTACTCCCTACTCCCCAAAGAACTAATTACCACCAAAAGTAGGGGTTGACTGAGAGGGAGGAGTTGTTAGGACAGATTGATCGTAGGGGTTAATCAGATCGGGAGTGCGAATAACTGGGGTACTAGAAAATTGTCGTCTTTGTTCATCTATATATACCTGGTTAAATCGGCTATTATCACTTTCAATAGCTTGCTCTGGATACTTAGGAATACCAAAAAAACGACCAATCTGATGCAAAAGGTTTCTTTTCCCAAAATAGTTACCAGAACGTACTTGACTTGCTCGGTTAAACTCTTCTGCAAAAGGTTGATATGTACGAGCATTATCTTCTGGATGTCCCGCTTGAGCAATCTGGACAGATGTTAGAGTCGCGATCGCAGAAAAAAGAATCGTGCCACTAAGACTTTGACAATTTATGGCCATAAATTATAATTTATTTAGATTATTACTGGTAAATTGCTCGTATTATAGCAGTGAGATTCTCAGGATAGGGAATAGTTCAATAATTAATAATTAACAATTAATAATTAATAATTACCTCTTCTTAAAAACGGATAGGATTGGTTAAAAAGGAAATTTTTTTCTGTTTTATCCTTGAAAGTGGAGGTTTTAAACCTTGATTTTTTTTGGTAATAGAGATTAGTATTAATTTCCTTAAATTCTTTTTTTTTCTTAATTCATAACTTTTGACTTTTAAATTTCCTTTGGACTTAATATGACAAACCAAATTTCATCTTTAGATTCAACTACTGCTGATTTAATAACTATTAGAAAACAACTGCTCGATTTGTTATGTCAGTTAGCTTATCGTGAGGGAAATTTTGTACTATCCTCTGGGCAAAGTAGTTCCTATTATATAAATGGTAAATACGTTACTCTTCATCCTCTGGGCGCTCTGATAATTGGCAGATTACTATTGTCCATGTTGCCGGAAGATACTCAAGGAGTGGCAGGTTTAACATTGGGTGCCGATCCAATTGTGACTGCTGTTAGTGTGGTATCTGTTTATGAAAATCGTCCTATACCAGCTTTAATTATCCGTAAACAAGCTAAAGGACATGGTACAATGTCTTACATTGAAGGGCCAGTATTAGAAACTAATGCCAAAGTAGTTGTGTTGGAAGATGTTGTAACAACTGGAGCATCAGCAATGATGGCAGTTAATCGATTACGAGAGGCAGGTTATCAGGTTGATCAGATTTTTTCTCTTGTTGATAGACAGCAAGGTGGTAGAGAATTTTATGAGAAAGAAGGTATTCACTTTGAGTCAATATTTACAATCTCAGAATTACAAGAAAATCTTAATAAAATAAGGAGTAGGGAGTAGGGAGAATTAACGAAGTCAGAAGTCGGAAGTCAGTAGGGGCGATTCGCGTTTGCGGAGCATTCCGTAGGAAATCGCCCGTACAGAAGTTATTTTTGTAACGGGGATTTTAGCAAGTCTCCAAAAACATTTCGCCGATCGAGGAGAGGTGGCGCAACCCAATTCTGTTTGATAATTGATTTGATTTTTGATGATCGGAGATGACTAATTATAAAAATGAGGACTAAAGCAGATTATAAAGGTTCAAAATAGCAGTTATATCAAATTCGGTTGATATGATGCTGAAAAAATAATACTAAATTCATACTGATGTAGTTATATTAAATCCGCTTAGGTTCGGTATAAAAAAATGTTCCATTTGAGTGCCATTACCAAGTCTTTCTAATTTCTCTTTTTCCTGCACCTCCTAAAGCGCTTTTCGCTCTTGATGAACCACATCGCCATAATCAAAATCTTGTAGAGAAGTTGTACATATTCGGTTGATATGATGCTGAAAAAATAATACTAAATTCATACTGATGTAGTTATATTAAATCCGCTTAGGTTCGGTATAAAAAAATGTTCCATTTGAGTGCCATTACCAAGTCTTTCTAATTTCTCTTTTTCCTGCACCTCCTAAAGCGCTTTTCGCTCTTGATGAACCACATCGCCATAATCAAAATCTTGTAGAGAAGTTGTACATAACGTACCTATAAGGGCGAATGCCATTCGCCCCTACTGTGTCTACCGACATGAAAACTGCTGTAACTTCTAACTTCTGACTTCTGACTTCTGACTTCTAATTCCCACTCACCCTGCAACGTAAACGCTCCCCAATAATAGGGACTCATCCCCTGTTGCCACATTTCTAACTGTGTCACCCGCAACGCTTCTGCCGGTGACAACTCCTGCTCCAAAATTCCCTGATAAAACTGCAACATCAACTGTGCCGTTGCATTATCATCCACTAACCACAAGGAACCTACTACCCGTTTTGCTCCGGCATACATAAATCCCCTTGTCAAACCCACCAAACCTTCTCCTTTAATATCTTTTCCTAATGCTGTTTGACACGCACTCAATACTACTAATTCTGCTGGTAAATTCAGATTAAAAATATCATTCAGTCGCAGGAAACCATTTTGCCAGTTACCATTTTTATCTACTAACGACATAATAATGCCTGATAATTCTGGTTGCTTACTGTTAGCAAAACCGTGGGTAGCAAAATGTACAATCTGATATTCGCCTAATTTCTGACTGGTTGCTGTTTCTCTATTTGCCTGAAAATCAAAAGCTTGAGTGCGTTTCGACTCAGGTACTAAAGCCATAATTGCTTCTGCTTCAGTGCGAGTACCGGGAAGTCTATCCCACCTAATACCAACATCTCTAGCTGCCCTATCTAATTGTTGCGACTCCAGGGGGAAATTACGACTGGGGTTTTCTGATGTAGATGCTGCGGTAGTTTGACTACTGATAACTGATAACTGTTCACTGTTCGCTGAAATGACTCTGCCATCTTCCCGACTAAATACTGGATCGGCAAGAATAGCTAGTTTTTTCGGGGCAAGTTTCCGAGATTTTGTGCTATTGCGGATATTGGCAATGGTACTCGCAGAAGGTAGGTTGACTATTTCGTGGTTGACTATTAAAGGTTGATAACCATCACTTTCTTTAGCAGTATTTGGTATGGATAAGGTGGAAAAGGGAATGTATTGTAAGAAGCGATCGCCAACTATTAAGAGACGTTTTTTGTTAAATTTATCGGCAACTGGTTTGAGAATAATTTCTGTCAGTTCATCGGCAGCACTATCAATTTTTACTATGTCGTTGCGTTTCCGTGGATCTGTTATTGTTCTCATTAACTCTGTGGCAGCATTTTTAATTTCTGCTTGAGGAGGAAGTTGATAACTGTTGATGCTGTCTTTGGTAACTGCCCACAAATAGCTGCTTTTTTCTCCAAGAGAATATTGTAAAAGTAAGGTGTCATTATCTAATACCTCTTGTTGAATTTCTTTGAGAGTTAGGGGTTGAGGTTGGGTTAGGGCTGCATAATTTGGGCTAGTAGTACGAATATTGGCGCGGAGTTTGTCATATTCATCTATGAGTTTGTCTCTTGTTTCTTCTATTTTGGCTTTTTGTTCGGGGGTGTATTCTCGACTGAGGATTTGGATGCGTTGGGTTTCGATGGTATTGAGTTGTTGTTGAAGTTTTCTTTCTGCTGTGGCGAGTTGGGGATCTATTCCTTGGCGGATATCGACACTAGCTTCGTTGAGCAGTTCGAGGAGAGTACGGGCGCGACTGCGTTCGCTGGCATGGAAAGCTTTGGCATCATAACCTTGGTTGGGTTGTTGTTGGTGCAGTTGCATCAGTAAGTCGATGTAAAATTCATATCGATCCTGAACCGTGGCAAAGTAAGAGGTGCGGAGTTCGGCACTAGCAACTTTAGTGCGGAGGTTTTCAATTATTTCGAGAGCTTTTTCTATAAAAATCAGGCTTTCAGTCAGTTTGTTTTCGTCTCGCTGAACCCTAGCGATATTATAAAAAGTAATTGCTTCCCCATCTCGATCGCCTACTCGTTCATATATAGGTAAAGCTTGCTCGTAGAAATCAAGTGCAATTTGTTTTTCTCCTAAACCATCGTAGACAAGGCCAATATTATTCAGAGTGGTTGCTTCCCCAGAGCGATCGCCTACTTGTTCATATAGAGGTAAAGCTTGCTGATAGAAATTGAGTGCAATTTGTTTTTTTCCTAAACCATCGTAAACAAGAGCAATATTATTGAGAGTTGTTGCCTTCCCAGAGCGATCGCCTACTTGTTGATATAGAGGTAAAGCTTGCTGATAGAAATCAAGTGCTGTTTCTTTTTCTCCTAAACTATCGTAGACTAAGCCAATATTATTCAGAGTAGTTGCTTCCCTACCGCCCTCCCTTACTTGCTGATATATAGGTAAAGCTTGCTCGTAGAAATCAAGTGCTGTTTGTTTTTCTCCTAAACTATCGTAGACAAACCCAATATTATTGAAACTGTCTGCTTCCCCAGAGCGATCGCCTAGTTCTTGTCTTAGAGTTAAAGCTTGCTGATAGAAATTGAGAGCTGTTTGTTTTTCCCCTATGCTATCGTAGACAAGGCCAATATTATTCAGAGTAGTTGCTTCCCCATAGCGATCGCCTACTTTTCGTCTCAGTGGTAAAGCTTGCTCGTAGAAATGGAGAGCTGTTTGTTTTTCTCCTAAGCTATCGTAGACAAACCCAATATTATTGAGAGTCCTTGCTTCCCCAGGGCGATCGCCTACTTGTCGTCTTAGAGGTAAAGCTTGCTCATAGAAATTGAGTGCTGTTTGTTTTTCTCCTAACTTATCGTAGACAGCAGCAATATTATTCAGAGTAACTGCTTCCCTGCTCAAGTTACCTGTTTTCCTAAATAGTAATAGCGCCTCTTGCCATTTAGCGATCGCTTCCTTCAGAGATTCTGCTGTTCCTTGCTGAAATAATTCAAATCCGCGATCGAATAATCTATCTGCCTCAGCACTAGGGTTTGTTTGAGTAATAACTTCTCCCCCATTGACAATATTGGGCAATATTAAGAGAGGGAAACTGACATTAAGTAACATCAGACTATTAACACTGAGAATAGACAACCATCTCTTAGGAGAAACCATAAATTTAACTTTTTCCTGACAAATATAAATTTTCAATACTATTATTATATCATGTCCGGTAGCATCGGTATTGTATAGCAAAGGTAGGGAACAGGGAGGAGGGAGGAGAGAGGAGGGAGGAGGGAACACTTAACTGGCAGGAATACTTAAGAGCAAGAAAAAAACTTAAATTTCCGGTAAAATTCACCCTTGAGTTTACACCAACGATACCAGCGGACATGATATTATATATTGAGCAATAATATCAAATCCGGTAGCATCGGTATAAAAAAGCAAGCAGAGAAACCGGGTTTGTATCAAATGCCCTAAAATACTAACATTGACTTCCCACAAACCCGGTTTCTTTTGTAACTCCGAAGCAAGCGAATTTGATCTAACTTCTTCCTCATTCACATTTTTAGTTATTCCTAAAAATATCTAAAGCAACCCAAAGCGATCGAGCAGTAAGTTGTTCTTGAGTGTTCATGCGAAGGCGTTCCACCGTAACACGACCAATGGGAGTTTTTCCCACTATTTGACAAGTATCTCTATCAAAAACAAAATGTTCCTGCGAAATATCAATGCGTGGATTAAATAAGCGAACTTGCTCTTGAGTAATTTCATCAATTCCATCAATAAAATTTTACTTTCTTAGATTACAAATTCGACAAGCTAATGCTAAGTTTTGTACTTCATTTAATCCCCCTTTTGCAATAGGAATAATATGCTCAACTTCAAAAGCTAAATTAAAAATTACCTCTGGCGCATAACAATATTCACACAGATGTTTAGCTCTTTTAGCAACAAATGGATATTTAGGATTCATTAAAACTAGATTTCCTGATTTTTAAAATTTGTCTATATATCCATTGTAATAGATCTAATCCCTCTTTCGCAGTAGGAATAATATGCTCAACTTCAAAAGCTAAATTAAAAATTACCTCTGGCGCACAACAATATTCACACAGATGTTTAGCTCTCGCAAGGACACTATATATAGTGTCTACTAATTTAGGCGATCGCTTGGAAAATTATAGCGATCGCTTGAATAAAAAAATCATCATAACTTATATTAAAGAGACACTAATATAGTTAATTTTCACGGGTTAAAAATGTTGCTAACTGTAAATAACATTTGCCAAAATACTCTAATTAAGTCCTGATTCCTACATTTTAATAATTTATGGCTTGTATTTATTGTCAAAATTAATTTTTTTTCCTCCATTTTTTGCCGATTTATATTTCCTGGTTCCGGCGTTTCCTATCTATTTTCACCTGCTCTGTCACGCTCTGCAATATTTTATGAAAATGGTATTAATTGTTCTGATAACATCTCATAAATCATTCCTGATCGCTATATTTAGAAACTATTTGTAATTACAAAAAAACCTCTCTCTGTCTCAGAGAGAGGCTTTAAAACCAAAATATTAATTATTTCCTGAACACCCTAATTATTTCAGAATTAATGTAGCTATTAACCTTGAGTTACAGCTTCCTTTTCTGAAATTACGCTTTCCTTTTCTTTCGCTAAAAACTTCTCTAATTCTGTCAAAGCATCAGCATCAACCTTAGTTTGCATCGGACAGAATTTCGGTCCGCACATAGAACAAAATTCAGCAGTTTTATAGATATCCGCAGGCAAAGTTTCATCGTGATATTCCTTTGCTCGATCTGGATCTAAAGATAACTCAAATTGACGGTTCCAATCAAAATTATAACGAGCAGCAGAAAGTTCATCATCCCGATC
>NZ_JAAHHT010000260.1 GCF_010672085.1 Okeania sp. SIO3I5 | reverse complement strand
TATTGCATCATATTCAGGTATTGCCGGTAATTTGTCAGTTAATGAGGTAGATGTTATAGAGACTGCCATAGTAAAACTTTTGATACTTTTCTTGATTTTAGTTTAGTCGTTATGATTTTGATAATGTTTGATTTATAACAATTTTCCAAAAATTATGCTCTTATTATCAGAATATAAATTATATTAATCTCCTACCAATAGATTTAATATTACTTATCTTTTAATGTTATGTAGCAACCCCAAATAGATTTTGGCAAGTTTTATAATAGTTAATCTCCAGAAAAGAGGGAACAGGGAACAGGGAATAGGGAACAGGGAAGAATAATTGATAATTTCTGGATAATAATTGATTTTTCAAAGAGGGAACAGGGAACAGGGAATAGGGAACAGGAAAGAATAGTTGATAATTTCTGGATAATAATTGATTTTACTTTCAAAGAGGGAATAGGGAACAGGGAAGAATAGTTGATAATTTCTGGATAATAATTGATTTTACTTTCAAAGAGGGAACAAGGAATAGGGAATAGGGAACAGGGAAGAATAGTTGATAATTTCTGGATAATAATTGATTTTACTTTTGATTTTTGGAGATGTCTAATAGTTAATCTCAACTGAAAGCCTTGGGAATTATGTACTTCGCCAATCCGACTGCTCCCCTACCACCAAAATATTACAATTAAAATCGGAATAAAATCCAATAATTATAGGGTTTAAAAGTCGTTTTCTATTACTTACCAGAGGAATTATATTACTCCGAAGCTAACATATTTAATATTACCGAAAAATTTTGCTTTAAAGCCGACCCTTTTAAGGGGATAATAAATAAAAATTTTCATAATTAGTCAATCCTATCGGTTTCGAGGAGAGGTAATTATTAATTATTCATTATTCATTGTTGAAATATAGCTAGCTTATTTGATTCTTGAAAAATCGCAAAAGAACTAAAAATTTTGAAACTCTTAACCCTGTAATTTTCAACCTTCAATTTTATTTTGAGAGCTAAATTTTCATGCTACATATGGCTAAAAAAAAATTTGTTAGTACATAAACTGATTATAAATCTTAGACTAAGAAATGTTTTTCCAACTGTCCCCTATTCCCTGTTCCCTGTTCCCTGTTCCCTGTTCCCTGCAATATGATAATTTGAAGTTAATAAACTAAAAATTTTTTTGGACTTTTGTAATCTATGGCTCTGCAACTTCGTGTTTATGTCCCACCCCATCCATTGGTCAAGCATTGGTTAGGTGTAGCTCGTGACGTGAATACACCCTCTCCTCTATTTCGCTCTGCCATAACGGAGCTAGGTAGATGGTTAACTTATGAAGCAATTCGAGATTGGTTGCCTGTAGTAGAAACAACTGTACAGACTCCTTTAGCTGAATGTTCTGCGACTTTTGTTAATCCTCAAGTTCCTATGGCAGTAATACCTATCCTCCGAGCTGGTTTGGGATTATTAGAAGGCGCTCAAACTGTCTTACCCTCAGCATCTATCTATCACCTGGGAATGGTCAGGAATGAAGAAACTCTCGAAGTTAATTGTTATTTGAATAAGCTCCCCTCCCAATTTGACCCTAATATTCGGGTTTTGATTTGCGACCCAATGTTAGCTACTGGTGCTACAATTATGCAGGCGATGGCTGAATTAACTCAACGTGGAGTTGACCCCAGTGCTGTAAGAATTATTTCTGTAATAGCTGCTAAACCTGCTCTACAAAAACTAGGTGCTACTTATCCTAGCTTGGCTCTTTATACAGCAACTATTGATGAGATTCTGAATGATGTTGGTTATATTGTGCCCGGCCTTGGTGATGCTGGTGATCGAATTTTTGGGACTTAGTTATTAAACCTCTCCAGAAAAGAGGGAACAGGGAACAGGGAAAGAGAATTGATGATTTATGGATAATAATTGATTTAATTTTTGATTTGGGGAGATTTATAATGGCCAACTTAAGTCAAAAGTCAAAAGTTAAAAGTAATCTATGACTCAGTTTTTCATAACGGAAATGCTCCACAAAGACGATTTACTAATGCCCTAAAATAAAATTTTGACATAAAATCTAGTAACATGCTATACTTTATTAGTTAAACTAATATAAATAATTAGCTCTTTGCTAAAAATGAGTAATAAAGATGGTTTTGCAAGTGGTTTAATTACAGGAGCAGCAGTTGGCGGCTTAGTAGGTGCATTGTTAGGAATTTTAGTTGGAACAAGGATATCTGACGATGCCGATGTAGCAGAAAACTTATTAGATAATCAAGATATAGAAAAACAAAAATCAATAAAAGAATCAGAAAGTATAGAAGAGGCTCGTCAAAGTTTAGAAGGTAAGATAGCAAAGTTGAATCAAGCAATTGATGAAGTGCGCCAACAAATAGGTGGAGGTGGTGTTAATCAAGATTTGCCAAAGACTGAGCGATCGCTCTCTGAACAATCCTAGAAAATATAAATTTCTCCGTAAATAGGGAATAGGGAATAGGGAATAGGGAATAGGGAATAGGGAAGAGTTGGAAAAACATTTGCTAGTCTGAGATTCATCATCAGTAATTGTCAAAGGCCAATTCTTTCTTACCTATAGAGCTATATTTGGACATTTGAGATTTTAGAGATATAGCATTACCCATTTAGGTTGTGGACATTAGTAAATTTTTTTTGCGGAATATTTGCGCACCGACAACTCTCTGGTGAGATTACTTTTAAATGCAGGACTTGGGTGTAGGGCTATAACTCAGAGTCAAAGCTTAATCAACCAAAGCTATGCTAAACTTTATAGTGTGTCAAATACAAAGAGTCATGTCAATGGAAGTTTAAATACCGATAAGAAAAGTAGTCCCAAACGCTTTTAGCAATGGGATAGAGGGTTTTGTAGTTCACCCCGTTAAGGTAACACTTAATTAAAACTAAGTCAAGGAATATTTTTCTATAGATTTAGTAACTATAATTAGTAATTTGTAGTTTCACAAATAAAAATATTTATGAATGCTTCCATAGGACTATTAGCCGAGACATTATCAACTTTTGTGAGCATCTATTTAGTTTTGATGTTCATTCGGATTTTGTTAAGTTGGTTCCCTAATGTTAATTGGTATGACCCACCATTTTCTGTATTGAGTCAGTTAACAGACCCTTATCTAAACATATTTCGTTCTATTATTCCACCCTTGGGAGGTATTGACTTTTCTCCAATAATTGCTATCTTTGCTCTCCAGTTTGCAGCTCAACTTTTAACTGGATTACTAAGTGGTTTGGCGACACCTTATTAATCTTATTAATATCTATAATCTCTTAGATGAAAATAGGTTAAAAAAATTTGAGGCAGATGGTAAAAAGGTATTTATCCTTACAACTCCATCTGCCTTTAAGCATTAAAATCCATCAAATTCTTCAATAGTTTGCTCCCACCGAACTTTACTAGGAAAGCCAGATGATTTAAACTGTTTAAGTTTTAAAGGAGTAGGTAGATTTGCTGGTACAGAAACTCTAATTTCAAAATCAGTAGTCTTACCTGCGGGGACTTCTTCAATTGAACCAAGTCTGGTACGATTTTGCATGACGTTATTGTTATTAGCATCATAAATACGGCCATACACATCAGCATCATACACGGTTTTATTAGAAGTATTTTGGGCTTTCCCACTGATAATATAGCAGTTAGCTGCCATGCTAGAACCACTGGTAATTGCTCCTTTGCTTAGTTCTGTAGGACAATTTTTGTAGTCTAGATCATATAATTTAATTTGAATTAATGCCCAAGCAGGGCTACTCCACAACCAAATAGTTATTGTAATTAAGCCACAGATAATAATATTAGACAAGAATCGCGATCGCATATAATTAAGATTTAGACTCAGCATAATAACTTTAGCTTATATCAAAAGACTTAGCAAAATTTTTATATCAGGACTTACGCAAACTTGTAGGCAATACGCTATCTGTAGAGGGCGAATGCCATTCGCCCCTACTATATATGGCGGTTCTGCGTAAGTCCTGTATATGTAGGGAGTAGGTAGGGACATTACGGGAGTAGGGGAGAAAGATTTTTGTTGGGTTTATCCTGCGGATAAGCTCCGCTTTTCATGTCGCGCAGCGTTTCATGTCGGCTCTTAGCCGAAAACGTTCCTCAACCCAACCTACATCTATTCCACCATTTAAGGCGTGTCAGTCCACTACTTTGAGATTGAGATAAACTAAATTATGGGTGTTCTTTTCCATAAAAAGCATTTTTCATATCGATGAGGTACACATATTTATCCCCCCTAAATCCCCCCTTCGGAAGGGGGGACTTTGAGTTATTGCTCCTCCGTTTCAAAGGGGGGACTTTGAGTTCTTGCTCCTCTGTTTGAAAGGGGAGACTTTGAGTTATTGCTCCTCCGTTTCAAAGGGGAGACTTTGAGTTATTGCTCCTCCGTTTCAAAGGGGAGACTTTGAATTCTTGCTCCTCTGTTTGAAAGGGGAGACTTTGAGTTCTTGCTCCTGCGTTTCAAAGGGGAGACTTTGAGTTCTTACTTCTCCGTTTGAAAGGGGAGACTTTGAGTTCTTACTTCTCCGTTTGAAAGGGGAAACTTTGAGTTCTTACTTCTCCGTTTGAAAGGGGAGACTTTGAGTTCTTACTTCTCCGTTTGAAAGGGGAGACTTTGAGTTCTTGCTCCTCCGTTTCAAAGGGGGGACTTTGAGTTCTTGCTCCTCCGTTTCAAAAGGGAAACTTTGAGTTCTTGCTCCTCTGTTTCAAAAGGGAAACTTTGAGTTCTTGCTCCCCCCTTTCAAAGGGGGGTTGGGGGGGATTAAAAAACTCTCACCGATTCAATAATTGCTATATTGGTTTCAAGCAATGTGTTTAAAATATAAACATTATCTGTTTCTTATCTTAATTTTTATATACTCAGAAATGCCACTAGACTTACGAACATTTTTACAAGCGACAAATCCAGGAAGAACTTTATTTTTGAGAGATAATCCTGAAGAAGATAACAATTATTATATTGATTTTTCTTCAGTGCGAGGAGGTCAGATTATTGAGAATCTACGAGATAATATTACTTTGCTCTCGCCGGATGAAGCGACTTGCGAATTATTTACTGGACACATTGGATGTGGAAAATCTACAGAGTTGCTAAGACTTAAAGCAGAGTTAGAGAGGGAAGGATTTCATGTAGTTTATTTTGACTCTGGGGAATATTTGGAATACCATGATGTGGATATTGCAGATATTTTATTGGCGATCGCTCATAGAGTAATAGAAAGTATTGAGCGACTAGAACTTGAGGATGCTACAGGACTTGAAAGATTATTTGAAGGTGCAGTTAAGGTATTAAAAAAGGAGTTTGAACTGGAGGAAGTTGAACTGAAACCTCAAATTCCTAATGTTCCTGATGTTGGAATTAAAGCGAATAAAAAGGGATTTAGTCTTTCTTTTGGTATGGGTAAGATGACTGCTAAAGCTAAAGAAAGTTCTGAACTAAGGAAGAAGTTGAGGGAATATATAGAGCCTCGAATTAGCAATACTATTGAAGCAATTAACCAAGAAATTATAGAACCTGCTATTGAGAAACTGAAACAGGAAGGTAAAAAAGGATTGGTGGTAATTATTGATAATTTGGATCGTATTGAGGATAATAAAAAGCCTTGGGGAAGAACTCAACCAGAATATGTTTTTGTAGATCGGGGACAGCAGTTACGTCAGCTAAAGTGTCATCTTGTTTATACTATTCCTTTATCGTTGCGATTTTCTAATGATTATGGATATCTAACTCAGAGGTTTTTGACTGATCCAAATGTATTGCCGATGGTGTCGATAAAGTTGCGTGATGGTAGTAATTATCGGGAAGGAATTGAATTGTTGCAACAGATGGTTTTAGCAAGAGCTTTTCCTGAACTGGAGTCAAATAAACGTCTGGAAAAAATCACAGAACTTTTTGATAGTCCTAAAACTTTAGAGCTGTTGTGTTTGGTTAGTGGTGGCCATATTCGTAATTTGTTAAGGTTCCTATTTGATTGTATTCGCCAGGAAAGGAATTTACCTCTTTCTGGTGAGACTTTGAAACAAGTAATTCAAAAAAAGCGCGATCAAATGGTTTTGGCAATTGAACCTTATGAATGGGAATTATTGCGTCAAGTGGTTCAGTCTAAAAAAGTTACGGGAGATGATGGATATAAGATTTTAATTCGGAGTATGTTTGTTTATGAGTATCGTGATGCTGAAGGATCTTGGTTTGATGTTAATCCAATTTTAGAAGGTGCGGAAGAGTTAAACATGACTTAGGCAACATAACGATAAGAAAATATACACCATCTGTAGGGGCGAATGGCATTCGCCCCCCTATGAATAGCGTGTTGTCTAAGAAATTACGTAAGTCCTATTAAAGTTATGAATGAATTAAATTTATCTTTTGAGGGTTTTGATAATGAGCGATCGCTTGAAGATATTGTATGGACAATTGAAATGTCTCAGGGACAGTTTTGTTTGATATTAGCTGTATGTGACTCAACTAAGTTGCGGGATAATATGGCACAAAAATTACAAGAAGTTTGCCCGAATATAGAAGAGATTGTTCTTAAGTCATCAGATATTCTAATCCATCCACAACTTAAGGATATAAATAGTCAAAAACATCCATCAGCAATTATGGTTCGTGGTTTTGAATCAGTTACAAAGATCGATCGAATTTTAACTTCTCTGAATCAAGTAAGAGAAGAGTTGTGGAAGTCTTTTAAGTTTCCTGTAATTTTATGGATTAATGGGGAAATTGCCAAAAAAATGATTCGACTAACTCCAGATATTGAGAGTTGGGCGAGCATTACTAATTTTAGTAGTTTTTCTGGAAAACAGATTGATTATCGACCAGAAATGGTAGATAGATTTAATCAGAATCAAGGTTCTGAAGATAGGGATAAATTGAATAATAATAATTTTTTAATTGAGTTGTTTTCAAGATTTTATGTTCTTCAGGACTTAGGTAAAGAAATCTGGTTTTTAGGACTATATTAATCAGTTTTAAATATAAAATTACGAGCTATTTTTTATCAGAGTAAACTATCAGTTTAATTGAATTTTCAAAACGAAATGGAAGGCTGTCTAGAACTCACTCAACAAATTGCGATCGCTGTGTTTGCAGCTATCGGTGGTCAAGATTCTAAATGTTTCAATTTCATTATTATCTTGCTCTATTTCGGTATCTTGCTCTTTTTATATTTATTATCCTTTGAATTAGTACCTACCAAGATAAATGAGGGTACAAAACTAGCAAAATCTGGTAATGTAGAGGCAGCTATATTTGCTTTTAAAAAAGCTTTAGAACTAGATCCTAATATCAACCTTGATATTACAGGAAAAACTCAAGAAAAAGACCCCCAATCCTTTGCCCAAAAATTAGCAGCACCTACCAAAAAGATAGATGAGGGTACAGAACTAGCCAAATCTGGTAATGTAGAGGCAGCTATATCTGCTTTTAAAAAAGCTTTAGAACAAGATCCTAATAGCAACCTTGATATAACGGGAAAAACTCTAGAAAAAGATCCGGAATCCTTTGCACGAAAATTAGCAGCACCTCAGAAGATCGAAGAAGGAATAAAATTAGGAAAATCTGGAAAACCTGAAGAAGCAGTCACCATTTTAAGAGAAATACTACAATGGAACCCTGAGATTAATATCTACCAGCATTTAAGTCAATTCAATGGTGGGCTAAGTCAATGGGCTGATCGAGTTTACAATTCTCTAGAAGAGAAAGAAAAACCAGTTGCTCTGCGTATTTTTTGGGAACTTGTCGAGATAGAAAAAGAAACAACTAACTCAAGTAAAGTTAATGATAAACTCAGCCAGGCTATTTTAGAATATTTACCAAATCCAGAGCAATCTCTGGAACTTTTAGAGCAAGTGACAAGCAAGTTGGCTGACTCCAAAAATAGATTAATTAGCATAAGTAAGTTCTCCTCTGGAGAGACAATTTTATCTATTACATATAAACCTTTGTTGGATAGTTGGATAACTTTACAAAAATGGCTCAAAGATTATCAACCTGTAATAGAAGTAACACGGGAAATTGAAAGAATAGCTAAACGTTGGAAAAATGACCAAACTAATGATGATTGGCTATGGCGAGGAACACAATTAGTGGAAGCGGAGAATTATTTAAAAGAACATAGGCATTTAGGACTATTAAAACGTCTTGGTTATGAATTTATTGAAGCTAGCAAAGAGTTGAGACAAAAACAAATAGAGGAAGAACGTAGTCGATTAGAAGTTGTCAATAAACAATTGGAAAGATTAAATCAACTGAAAGATGAATTTTTATCTAATACCTCTCACGAACTCCGAACACCTCTCAACGCTATAATTAACCTAGCAGAATCTATGATAGATTCTCCCACCGATAAACTATCAGAATCCCATAAAAGCAATTTATCTCTTATTATTTATAGTGGTTCTAGACTAGCTAATCTTATTAACGATATTCTAGATTTTTCAAAACTTAGAAATAAGGATATTCAACTCCAGCAGAAATCAATTGGTATCAAAGAAATCACTGAAATAGTTATTACCCTAAATCAACCTTCAGTGAAAAATAGCGCCTTGAAACTGATTAATTCTATTGATAATAATTTACCCCCCGTATATGCTGATGAAAATCGTCTGCAACAAATTCTATTCAACCTTATTGGTAATGCTATTAAATTCACTAAACGGGGTAAAATCGAAGTATCGGCAAAATTAGTTTCTAATAAAAATCAGAGACAATTAGCTATTACTGTTTCTGACACAGGTATTGGTATTTCAGAGGATAAATTAGACAGTATTTTTGAATCTTTTGAACAAGCAGATGGAACTATCTCCCGTGAATATAGGGGAACAGGTTTAGGTTTAGCAATTACGAAACAACTTGTTGAGTTACACGGTGGCAAAATTGGTGTAGAATCAGTGCTTGGAGAAGGTTCCCGCTTTACCTTTACTTTGCCTGTGTCTGAGAAACCAGCAGAAAAAATAGACACTTCACCAATTTTATCTCCAGTAGTACAGACAATTGATGTAAATGCTGAAGTCGATGCAGACGATCAAAATGTCACGTTAGCAAAAAAATCTAGAGAGTTCAGGGAAAATGATTCGGCAAAAATTCTGATTGTTGACGACGATGTTGTGAATCTAGAAGTGCTTGCTAATCATCTTTCCAATTATAATTATTCTGTGGATCGAGCTGACAATGGACGAGAAGCGTTACAAATTCTAGAGAAAGGTTATCCTGATTTAATCTTACTGGATATAATGATGCCAGGAATGACAGGTTTTGAAGTTTGTCAAAAAATCCGAGAGAAGTTATCTCCTAATGAACTCCCTATTATTTTTCTCACTGCAAAAAATCAAATTTCTGACTTAGTACGAGGTTACAATGTAGGGGCAAATGATTTTATTACTAAACCCTTTTCTAAAGGAGAATTGTTAGCGCGAATCAAAACTCATATTAGTTTAAAAAAGAAGAATCAGGAAGTTCAAGAGCAGCGTCTACGAGCTGAAAATGCTGAAATTGAAACATTAATTTCCTTATCTCAAGCTCGTTTATTATCTGATGATTGGTTAGGTTCTTTGGATGCTGTTTTTCAAGCAGGTAAAAAGTTACAAAATGTGCAAGTTTTACCCGATCTGAAAATGAAAGTAACTTGCCAACTTAGACAAGTAGTTGAGAACATCTCAGAGAAAAATCGTTTCCAATTTCATACAGTTAAAGTCAACAAAATTATCTTTAGTCCAGATGGTAAAACTTTAGCTTCAGCTAGCAATGATGGTACAGTAAAACTCTGCCGATTAGATGATAGTTCAATAGTTACTCTTGAAGGTCATAATAATCCAGTGACTAGCGTTAGTTTCAGTTTCGATAGTCAAATATTAGCTTCTGCAAGTCAAGACAATACAGTAAAACTCTGGGGATTAGATGGTACTGAACTAAAAACTTTTCAAAATAAGGGAAATAAAGTAATTTTTTCTCCTAATGAAAAAATATTAGCTTCTACTAGCAAAGGAACAATAAAGTTTTGGCAAGTAGATGGTACAGAATTGCAAAGTACCCCTGATTTAAAAGTAATTGAAGACTTAAGTTTTAGTTCATTGGAACAGATTTTAGTTTGTGCTACTGAAGAGGGTATTAAACTGTGTCAATTAAACAATCCTGATATGCTAAAAATTCATTCCGATAAAGATTGGGTAACAAGTATTAGTTTTAGTTCTAATGGAAAAAGTTTAATTTCTGCCAATCAAGATGGTGTAATAAAACTCTGGCATTGCAATGGTGGTAAATTAGAAGAAATGGAAAGTTTTCCAGAACATCAAGAAGCGATAACTAGCCTGATAATTAGTCCTAATGGTGAGAAATTTGCCTCAAGCAGCAAAGATGGAATAGTTAACATAAGGGATTTACAAGGCAATGTAATTAATACATTTAAAGGTCATAGATACAAAATTACAAGTCTTTACTTCCATCCCAATAATCAAATTATAGCTTCTGCAGATGATAGTGGTGCAGTAAAATTATGGAGTTTAAGAGATAATAAACCACCAACTTTTTGTAATCATAAAAGCAAAATTACAACAGTTAAATTTAGTCCAGATGGTAAAATTCTAGCTTCTGCTGATGAGGATGGCAATATAAAATTATGGCAAACAGATGGAACAGAACTTGAAAACCATCAAATTTATAACAAAAAAATAACCGCTCTTAGTTTTCATCCAAATAGCAAAATTCTTGCTTTTAGTAATGATGATGGTAATGTTGATTTTTTATCATTAAATAAGAGTGAAACACCATTACCTATGCCACCACAAGATTTTGGAATTACTGGCTTAAATTTTAGTTTTGATGGTAAAATTATAGCCTTTGCTCAAGAAAATCATCTTGAAATATATGACCAAGATTTTAACCAGTTAGCTTTAGGTAGACATAGCGATCGAATTATTAGTATGGATGTTAGTTCCAATAGTCATACTTTAGCGACTGTTGGTGCAGATAATAATATAAAAATCTGGGATTTCACAGACAATAAACTATTAGAAAAATTGTCTTTTTCAACTAATAGTACAGTAACTAAAATTAGCTTTAGTCCTGATGGAGAAATCCTTGCTTCAGCAAGTGAAGATTGTACTATCAAACTTTGGAATCTTAATGGTGAAGAATTAGCAATTTTCAAAGGACACAGCAAAACTATTACTAGCATCAGCTTTAGTCCTGACGGTCAAATTTTAGCCTCTGGTAGTAATGATAATACCATCAAATTGTGGAGTCTTATTAATGAAACTGAAATATATACCTTACAAGATCATACCCAAGCAATTACAAGTATAGATTTTAGTCCTGATGGTAAAACTTTAGCATCTGCGAGTAACGATAAGACAGTAATTCTGTGGAATTTTAACCTTGATGATTTACTACGTCGTGCTGATGAATGGCTTAAATAATTAATAATTAATAATTAATAATTAATAATTAAAGCGTTGGTGAATCAAGGTATGATATCAAATCCGCTGGGCAACGGAAGTGATATAATTCTACCATGAATATTGGTGAAAACTCCTAGGAGCGTGGAGGGTTTGGAGACCAAACCCCTACAGTCTTAAATTCTACCGATACTACCGGATTTGATATGAAAATAAAAATTGAACAATCTCAAATATTTGTTATTGAATAGTTTAGTAATTACCAAAAAATACAAATCATACCCTAATTTACCAACACCATAATTAGTTATTCTAGTCATTGCTAGTGGAACGGAGTGGAACGTTTGCGGAGCATTCCGGAACGGAAAGCAATCTCATGGAAACCCGAGATTGCTTCCTATCGTCGCAATGACTACTATTCAATCCGATTCTATATCAACCCTAAATGTTTACGCAAAGAATTACGCATAACATCCACAGGTACAGACTGTTGTAACCATAATTCTAAAGCAGCAGCTCCTTGTTGAACCAACATTTCTAAACCATCAATAGCGATCGCTCCCCTCACTTGAGCTTGTTGAAGAAACTTAGTCGGGTTAGGAATATAAATTAAATCATAGGCGATCGCTCCTGGAGACAACCTCTCAAAAATCGCCTCATCCACTGGAGATTCCTGAATATTAGGGTACATTCCCACAGGAGTCGTATTCACTAACAAATCTGCCTGTGCAATTAAACTTGGCAAATCATCCCAGTTATGTATTTTAATATTTACTGGCAGAGGAGAATTAACCCAACTTTGCTCAAAAGCAGCTAATTTTTCTATTGATCTACCAACAACATGAATCTCTGCAAAACCTAACTGAGCGCAACCCGCTACTACAGCACGAGCAGCACCACCATTACCCAAAATTACCGCAACTTTTTGATGCGAATCCCAATTATAGGTTTGTAGTGGCGCCAGAAATCCTGTAACATCTGTATTTGTCCCCGCCCATCCTTTATTTGTTCGATAAACAGTATTAACTGCTCCCACTGCTTGAGCAATATCTGACACTTCTGATAATAGTGGTATTATTGCTTGTTTGTGAGGAATAGTAATATTAAAACCCTGAACACCAATAGCAGAAAATCCAGCAATAGCTGTGTTTAAATCTTCTGGTTTAATTGGGAAAGGTAGATAAACAAAATCAATTAAATTTTGTTGATTTTTTTGATTATTTATTGCTTGAATTGCAGCATTGTGCATTAGCGGAGACAGAGAATGTTCCACAGGATAGCCAATGACTCCTAATAATTTTGTTTTACCTGTAATCATTTTTAACAATTAATAATTACCCCTTCTTATCAACAGGACTGACGTAAATTCTTAAATAATCAGGACTTACGCAAAAACGCTATATATAGTGTATGGTAAATAGAGCGATCGCTAAAAAAATCACAACGCTCGCTCAGTATCTCCGATTTTATCTCTATCTATAAAAACTTAAACAACCGTCATTTTA
>NZ_JAAHHT010000026.1 GCF_010672085.1 Okeania sp. SIO3I5 | reverse complement strand
GACTCAAAAAATGTAGGGTTGTAAATATTCTAGCTCAGACAATGAATGAACAATGCCAAAACGAGCGCTCTCCTCCGACCCCGCTCCCCTACTCCCTCTTTTCTAGAGATATCAAATGGGTTCTATAATTAAGTAATTTACTTGATTATTATGCTGCAGGAATTGAACAACCAAGACAAGATCCTGAATTATGACTCCTCCAAAACTTCCCTCCTGATATAAAATCCGGTTATACAGTAATCGCATTCAAAAATCCTCAACTAAAATATGTGTTTGCTAGAAGCACGAATTTAAAAATTTATGCATTTTCATTTCCTTTCTTACTCCTTACTTCTTACTCATAACTCATAACTCATAACTCATAACTCATAACTCATTACTCATAACTCATAACTCATTACTCATAACTCATTACTCATAACTCATAACTCATTACTCATAACTCATAACTCATTACTCATAACTCATAACTCATAACTCATAACTCATAACTCATAACTCATTACTCATAACTCATTACTCATTACTCATTGTCGTTCATCAATATGAAAAGCGCTGTAAACATTTTCATTAAGTTTTATGTATGGGTAACTACTTAGTTGGCAATACCTGGTAATAGTAGATATGGAACCTAAAAAGCTCAAGTTGCCAACCTGTGGATAGTTCAACATATCTGAGTTATACTAATCAGATTTCACAAGTAATAAGTAATACCTCTGCCTGAAGTCAGAGGATTCAAAAAATGATGAATTTTTTGAATTTTTCTTCATGAATGAAGAGGCTTTAAACCTTCATCTTCGGGCTTGATTTTACTTATTAGTTCTTACTTATTAGTTCTTACTTATTACTTCTTACTTGAGCTAGAAAGGCTTCTGGTAAAAGTCAATTCGTTGTTTACTAATTATAAAAAGCCTCTAAACCCTCTTCGATATTGCCTGTTGCCTGTTGCCTCCCATGACAGTTGCACAACTACAGCAATGCATGAGGATGGTGAGGTACAGTGTAACACAGCCTGACCGGGTCTCCACAACCTGGAAGGTTGTGTTACTACTCATTACTAACAGGTTTCCAGCTTTTAACAAATAGTAAAGCTTTGTACCTCACGCGCGGGCGTGAAATTACTGTAAAATGAAAATGCTATGGTTTTTTACATAATGGAGGAAATCCAGTGAAAAATACTCAAAAACCAACTAATCAAGACCAAACTCAAGTTAAGAAATCGACTTCAGTTCAATCATAATCTTATGTTAACCCCAAAATCTATCCCAGAAAAAATTTACGGCCTCAAAAAAATAGGTATGCCCATCTGCGCGATCGCTCTCATTGCCCTCGCCTGCACAAATTCCGCCAATAAGAATTCTCCCAATAATGGAACGGGGAACAAATCATCCTCAACTTCTATTCCAGAAGTTGCCCGAGAAGCAAGGCCAGTAGAAACATTGATTTTTGTCTCGGTACCCTCAGTCAAGAAAAAAGAATTAGAAAAATCCCAGAAACTCTGGATTGAATATTTACAAGAAAAGTTACAACGTAAAGTGGATTTCAAAATAGCCAAAGATTATGATGCAGCCATTGATATGTTAGTAACGGGAGAAGCTCAAATGGGAATTTTAGGTCCATTCTCCTATATTAAAGCCAAACAAAGAAACCCCAAAATTGAACCGCTCGCTGCTGCGATTCACGAAGTCACCCAACGACCTTGGTACACCAGCACAATTCTGACTCGTCCCGAAACAAATATTAAAACTCTCGCAGATCTCAAAGGTAAAAAATTTAGTTTTGTCAGTCGATCATCTACCTCTGGCTTTTTAGTTCCTTCTTATGCTTTTAAGCAAGAGCAGATAGTTCCAGAAACTGACTTTTCAGAAGTTCTGTATAGCGGCAATCACGATCAATCAATCATTGATTTAATAGACAGAAAAATAGATGCAGTTTCTGTAGAGAGTACGGCAATCTATCGGGCGAAACAAGAAGGCATCCTAACTGACGACAACTATATCAAAATCTGGGAATCCGATCCGATTACCGAATCTCCTTTTGTTGTTAATGAAAAGTTTCCTTCAGAATTAGTAGATACTCTCAAATCCGCAATCATTAAGGCGGAAGGTTTTGCCAATGACTCAGGAATGCGGTCAATGGGATTTACAATTGTCACCGATCGCGATTACGAGTTGATTCGGCAAGTTCACAAGGAAGTCATCTCCCCATCTCAATAATTTTAGTTATGGAAATCAGGCATAAATTTATTAGTTCTTGTATAGCGACTGCCAGTCTTGCTATTATCCTGATTGGTGGCGGTCAATTTTTTTTAATTCGTGCTGAAAGAAAAGCCTCTAACACTCGATTCAAAACCAGTCAGGCCCTCAATTTATCTCACAATTTGCAAATCGCTTTAAGGGGACAAATTGTCGTTCTCAAAGATTGGTTGTTTTTACAACAAAGAAGGGTAAAGCTAGATGGCTATAAACAGTTAGAAAGACAATTTTTTAAGGATTTAAACCAACTCGAAAGTCTGATTGAAAATAGTACGAAAATTGGAACTATACGACGACGCTACCAAAATTTCATCCAACTTGCTGAACCTTTAACTCAACCCAAATATCAAGCTGATGAAGCAAAAATTAGACAAGATTTACAGTCTTTAAATTTCTATATTCGCGATATTGACTTTCTGGTGGAGGAAATGATTGAACTTGCCAAAGCAAACGACGCTCTAGCAATCGAGAAAGTCGAGGCGCTCAGTAAAATTTCAATATTTATGTCAGCTTTAGTGATTGCGATTATTATAGCTGTATTTTTCTTGCAATTTTTTTTGATTTTATCCCCTGTTATTCGAGCCATAAAAAAATTAAAAACTAGCGTCGATCAAATTGCCATGGGCGATCTAAATTGTCAAGTCAATATTCAAACAAAAGATGAGTTAGAACAATTAGCGACAGGATTTAATCAAATGGCAAAATCTCTCGCTGAATCTTATCGTTCTCTAGAAATCCAAACGTCTGCCGCTCAATCGGCAAATCAGGCGAAAAGTGAATTCTTAGCCAATATGAGTCACGAACTCCGTACCCCTCTCAACGGGGTTCTGGGTTACGCTGAAATCCTCAATCGTTCCCAAACCTGGGGAGAAAAAGAAAAAAAAGGAATTAAGATTATTCACCAGTGTGGTTCCCATTTACTCACACTGATTAATGATATTCTGGATATTTCCAAAATTGAAGCTCGCAAACTAGAATTGCAACCGCAACCAGTTTATTTACCATCTTTTCTCCAGGGAATAGGGGAAATTATTCGTATTCGGACAGAAAAAAAAGGGGTTGATTTTGTTTACCTACCAGATCCTAATTTACCAGAAGGTATTTTAACCGATCCCAAGAGATTGCGTCAGGTACTAATTAATTTATTAGGAAATGCCGCTAAATTTACTGAAAAGGGTAAAGTGACATTTAAGGTAGAGGTAGTTAATTCTATGGCAGCACAAAAACAAACTGAATATCAAATACCTGAAGATAATGTCAGACTCGGTTTCCAGATTAAGGATACAGGAATTGGCATGAGTCCAGATTCTTTAGCAAAAATTTTCCTACCCTTTGAACAAGTTAGCGAGGGGAAACAACACGCTGAAGGTACTGGATTAGGACTTGCTATTACTCATAATATTGTCAGTCTTATGAATAGTGAGATTCAAGTTAAAAGTGAATTAGGAGTGGGTAGCACTTTTGCTTTTGAAGTCAATTTTCCTCTATCTCAAGAGTGGCAATATCAAGTTATGACTGACACCAATAAGCAATTAATTGGTTATGAAGGGGAGTCACAAACTTTGTTAGTTGTCGATGATAAGTGGGAAAACCGCTCGGTAATTGTCAGCTTACTGGAACCGCTCAAATTTAATGTGATTGAAGCCGAAAATGGGGAAGATGGTTTGAATAAGGCTAATCAGTTGCAACCAAATTTAATTATTACTGATTTAATGATGCCAGCGATGGATGGATATGCTTTGATCAAACAAATCAGAGCATCGGAAAGACTTAAGCCAACTCCAGTGATTGTCTCTTCTGCATCTGTTTCTTCAATGGATCAACAGCAGAGTTTAGATGCAGGTGGCGATGCTTTTCTAGAGAAACCTGTAGCAGCAGATGAATTATTTAAGCTACTGCAAGAACACTTAGAGATTACCTGGAAATATGAATCTACTGTTACTTCTGATGCTACTGAGTCACAACATCAGCAAAATAGTAACAAGACAGAAACTACTACCGCAGATATGATATTACCCCCACTAGCAGATCTGGAAAACTTATTTCAGCTTGCTCAACAAGGTAGATTAAAAAAGTTAGTAGCAGCAGCTCAAACCTTAGAACAAGAAAATCAAGATTATGCTGCCTTTGTTAAATATATTGTTCAGCAAGCTAAAGGCTTTGAAATTAAAAAAATTACAATTTTTATTCAAGAATCTCTAGAAAAGAGGGGGTAGGGAGTAGGGAGTAATGAGTAATGAGTAAGGAGTAATGAGTAAGGAGGGGAGAGAATTACAAAGATTGAGTAATCATGTTCGGTTAAATAGTTATTATATTAAAGTTCGTAGTATAGCTCTGAGCCGTATCTACAGTTCGGGCTGAGAGCTATACTACAAACCTTATGCTTTATTATAAGTGATTATCCGAACATGATATGACTCCTGTATCCGTGCGGGATAACCTAAATAGGGCTTGCTGATTAAATATCAAATTCAATACCTAAAAAGGATCAAGCCTTTTTAGGTATTGAAAAAGTACAGGGTTTTCGTTGTAGGCAGCTAAAAAAGTTAGGATGAAAAGGTTGACTATTGGCAGAAAAACCAAGGGATAAAATATCCGACTAGCAACTCGCTCCCATACCCATTCCTCCTGTCTCCTGTCTCCTGTCTCCTGACTCCTACCCAAACCCCATGCATACTTTTTCAGCAAGCCCTAAATATTTGTAGCAAAAATTTGTCAAACTGGTATTACAAATCGCATAATAATAATGTTTAAAGATCTAAGTTATGGACAATTCAGATTTAATTTTAGTAGTAGATGATACTCCTGCCAATTTAGCAGTTCTTTCAGAAGCTTTAAATGATGCTGACTTTGAAGTAGCGATCGCCACGGATGGTGAATTAGCTATTAGTCAAGCAGAATTAAGTTTACCCAGTTTGATTCTCCTTGATATAATGATGCCTGGTATTGATGGTTTTGAAACTTGTCGCCGTCTTAAAGCTTCTAAGATAACTCAAAATATACCCATAATTTTTATGACTGCTCTTGATGATTCTACTGATAAAGTCAAGGGACTTAGTTTAGGAGCAGTTGATTATGTAACTAAACCATTTCAAGAAGCAGAATTAATTGCCCGTGTGAAAACACAGTTAAGGTTATACCACCTCACGGAAAACTTAGAAGATCAAGTAGCCAAACGTACAGCAGAACTAAATCAGGCTTTAGAGCAGCTACAGCAGTCTCAAGTTCAGTTAATACAATCGGAAAAAATGGCAGCTTTAGGACAGTTAGTTGCAGGAGTTGCCCATGAAATTAATAACCCTCTTAACTTTATTCATGCTAACCTCAGTCATATGGAGGACTATACCCAAATATTCTTAGATTTTTTGGAACTATATCAAAAAAACTATCCTAATCCTGTTGATGAGATTCAAGAGGAAGCTGAAGATGTTCACCTAGAATTTGTGCAGTCAGACGTAATTAAAACCATCGCTTCTATGAAAACAGGTACCAAACGTATCCGAGAAATAGTATTGTCGCTGCGAACTTTTTCTCGTATAGATGAAGCTGAATTTAAAGCAGTCGATCTTCATGAGGGTATTGACAGCACTATTATGATTTTGCAACATCGCTTGAAAGCTCAACCCGAACGTCCCAAGATTCAACTAATTCGAGAGTATGACAAACTACCTCTTGTAGAATGCTACTCTGGTCAACTAAACCAAGTTTTTATGAATATTCTGGCAAACGCTATTGAAGCTCTAGAAGAATCTAATGCTAACCTTACATATCAACAAATCGAGGATAATCCGAATCAAATTATAATTCGTACTTCTGTAATTGATTCAAAATTTGTAGAAATTTCGATCGCAGATAATGGTCCTGGTATTCCAGAAGAGATTAGACAAAATATTTTTGACCCATTTTTTACAACAAAACCTGTAGGTAAAGGAACAGGTATGGGTTTGTCTATCAGCTATCAAATCATTACAGAAAAACATCAGGGTCAACTCAAGTGTTTTTCTGAAGTTGGACAGGGAACAAAGTTTGTGATTCAAATCCCAATCTATCAGACATCTCCAGAAAAGAGGGAGTAGGGAGTAGGGAATAGGGGGTGTGGGAAGTGTCGGAGGTGTGGGAGGTGTGGGAAGTGTGGGAAGTGTCGGAGGTGTCGGAGGTGTCGGAGGTGTCGGAGGTGTGGAGTAGAAAAAAAACCGGTTTTTTTTCACGAATCATTTCATATCATATTGCTATATATCCTGATTCTATATCAGTCAGTTTATAAACGATCAAAAAGCAACACCTAAGTTTTACTCACCGAGTGACTTCTTTACATTTGAGGATTATATTTGGAGATGTACTAAGCCATTAACTTTAGTTACATTGCTCCTTTTCTACCACTTATTAAGAAGTATCAGTTTTCTATCTAGGTGTTGCTTTTGAGTATTTAACGAGACAGATTTTCTGGAATTTAACAGAGTTGTAACCTCCTGAGTTGCTAAAATTATTTCCTCTATTTTACTAAATTTTAAATGGAGTGAAGCTCAAACATAAACTTGAGATTTTTTTGACTCCCATACTATTAAGATTTGAGAAAATATTAGCCCCTGACAAAGGAGTTGCTGTTGGTGTCTGAACAGACAGACAATTGATGGATTAAACAGTTTTTTTGTTACCTCCTAGAAAAAGCGCTTAAAACGAGTAATTGTCTCTATTTCCTAAAGAAATAAGATGTTTTTGAGTTATATTAATACACCTCAAAACATAAGGTTAGGCAAAAATTTGGACATTTTTGCGTCCATTCTGCACAAAATGCGTAAAGTTGGCCTCGCCCAGTTATTTTGGCTTTTTCCGCTCAACACACTGGTTTTTCAAATCTCTTTACCTGTTTAATGCCGAACAACAGAGCTTGGAGCTGGCCACGCACCCCAAGGTGTTATCACCTAAATAACGTTTACTTTAAAAAAGTGGGCTGGACTAACCAAGTTCGCAACTTGAGTGCTTTGATTAGATTTGTGGTTAGTCCTTAAGTTCTCATTTCAACTCTTGTACATCTCGCAAAGAAGTTTATTTGCTTCTTCATATTTTTAATTTAGCACTATTAATCAAATATGCAAGTTAATGTAATGAAACTTCATTTAACAAGTATTCAATACTCTTGATATTGTAAATCTAGATTAAATTTTAGTTGCACTTACCATATAATAAAAACTAGACTGAAAGTATGATTAGGAAATAATTTAGTATTTAGGAAAATATGATATCGACTATGTTAAGAATTGAAAAAATTATCAATTAAATAATTGTTATATGTTAAATAGCAATTCCCAAAAAGCGTAAGGTACAAAATTCTTTGGTTTTAGAGAACAGGGAACAGGGAACACGGGGGAGTAATTGATAATTTATGGATAAGATATTGATTTAATTTTTCATTTTTGGAGAAGTCTAATAGTAGAAACAAGTGGTGAGTGGCTCTTCTACTGACTACTGACTACTGACTACTGACTACTGACTATTGACTACTGACTTGAACAATTGAGACACAATTATGGGATTCTAATAATATATAAACTACTAAATCTAAATAGACCTAATCAACAAATTATCTAAAATCTAAAAAAAGTCAATATAACAAGACCAAAATTAACTGGCCCATAACGAGAATGTTAAAAACATCAATTCCGTCAATACGAAAACAACAAAATCCCTTAGTATGCAAACTAGCAGACACCATAGAAGCAGTTTGGCAACGCTACCTAGACCTACAACCATATTACCTACCCACAGAGCTAGGCTATGTAGAAGGCCGCCTGGAAGGAGAAAAACTAACAATTGAAAACAAATGCTATCAAACTCCCCAGTTCCGGAAGCTACACCTAGAACTAGCAAAAATAGGCAAAAATCTGGATATATTGCATTGTGTCATGTTTCCTAGAATAAGTTACGCTCTGCCTATGTTTGGTACAGATTTAGTGGGAGGAAAGGGCCAAATAAGTGCAGCAGTAGTCGATTTATCGCCCCTAACTCACAATAGAAAATTACCAGAAGTTTATAATTATCAACTTCAAACTTTACCAATAAAAGAATTTTCTCATCCTCGGCAACTGCCAGAATGGGGGGAAATATTTTCAGAATTTTGTCTATTTATAAGACCAACTGGTTTAGAGGAAGAACAAAAATTTATATCGATAGTCGAATCTTTCCTAGAAATACATTGCCAACAAGCGATCGCCCAAAAACCTGTTTCTCCAGAACAACAACTTGAGATTCTCAAAGCTCAACGCCATTATTCTACTCAACAGAGACAAAATGACAAAACCCGTCGAGTCTTAGAAAAAGCTTTTGGACAAGAATGGACAGATTATTATTTAACTACTGTATTATTTGATAGCCCTGAGTGATGAAAAGTAGGAGTCAGGAGTCAGGAGTCAGGAGTCAGGAGTCAGGAGTCAGGGAGTTACAAAGGAGGTAGGAGAAAGAATAGTCCTTGAATTTTTTTGCCATAGTTAGCCTTTTATGCTGAATTTTTGAACCTGAGATGCCTAAAAGCTTGCACTTTTTGATACATAAAAATGCTAAAACCTTTATCTGTAGAGACTTTGAGATTTAATCAGCAAGCCATACTTATAAGTTAATAACTGAAGTCTTAAGGAAGCGTAACGTTATTTTAAAGAATTGGTATAACCTGATAGGGAGGTGGTACTCCGAAGTTCCTGTCTGTAAAATAACCAGAAAAGTCGAAAAGTCTAGGAGGTATTTTTTTATTTCTCTCCTAACTATCTCAAAGTGAAGATGAAAGGAAATAAAACAATATTGACCAAAAATAGATCCCCCCTAGAAATTTGGGCTAAGGAAGCTTTGGGACTTCCAGAAGTGCAAGTACAGGTAAGATTGCGGGGCAATCATCTACATATTCTCTGTGAAGCGGAAAAATGTCCCGAAATGAGCTTTGCCCTAGCTCAGTTTTCCCAGGCACTGAGTAAGATTGATATAGAATCTTTACTACCTCCTAATCAACCTCGGATTTATCAGACGTTTTTGTGTGGTCGCACTTTGGGACGTAGACGAAATGACTGGACAGTAAAACTTGATAGTAATAAGGTAGCAACTCAAAGTCAGAGTGTAAATACTTCTTCTAATTCTTCAGAAATTAATTCTCACCCAACATCTACTTATCCTTCTCCTCAAAATTATTCACAAAATTATCATCCTAGTCAAACTTTACCGGAAGATAAATTAACAAAAGTTGGTGTTGGGCAATCTTCTAAATTGGATATTCATGACAATATTGCTTCTGAATTGGTATTAACTCCTCATCAGGATTCTGTCTGGAAAAATGACACATTAAACCATCTAAATTTTTCATCTCCACAATTAGATTCAGAGACTTTTTCGATCGCTGAATCAGAAAAATCCAAGTTAGAAACACAGCTAGATCAGGTCAAAGAATCAGATTCATATCTAATTGATTCTCCCCTGACTGTTTCTTCTCAAAAATTAGCTGAATATGGCCATCCCGATGCAATTGCTAGTTATCTGAGTGAAATTTTAGGTGAGTTAGGGGTTTGTGTAAATGTCGCTATTCGAGAAAGACAATTTAAGGAAAAACCAACAGAAACAATTTCACAATCAGAGGATGCTGCTAAAAATCCTAAATTGAAAACTCAAAAAATATTATGGGTATCTTGTGAAGCAGCTTATAGTCCCGATCCATCTCTGTTAGGGGAACCAATTACCCAAAAACTACGAGAACTCAAGCTTAAAGATTTCCATGAAGCTTTAATTTCTCTGCTGGTTCGCGGTGAAACGGCGCCAGACTGGATGTTGCGGGTGGATCTAACTCCTCCGGATCTGATGCTACAAGAATGGGCGAGTTGGGGAGATGTGGCGGCCATTGAACGGTTACTTAAACAAGAGTTGGCTACTTTGGCAGTGGATATTCGAGCTACCCTAAAAGAGTCAACTTTACATTTATTTTGCACTAAGACTGATAATTTCGACCAAGAATATCCAGAACAACAGAAAACAAAAATAGCGATCGCTTCTACATTAGCCAAAATTTTACCAAGAGGTATCAAAGCTGCTACCATTTATGGTTGTACTATTAATGAAACAGCTCGCCAAAAATCTGAGTCACCTCTATGGATAGACTGGTTGAATTTACCTGCATCGGAAAATCCGGATCTATCTGCTGACGCTAAAGTTTTGGCAAGTCAGGGAAACCATGAAGCTATTAGTTTTCTATTAAACAAATTACTTAATCCCGATCTGGATCGACGACTGCAAACAGGTGGTATCCGGGTATTAATATTAGCGAAGCAAGAATTATTGCACGTTATGAGCGAAGCTCCTACCTGTCCTTCTCAATCTCAAGTAGGACCGACTATTGCTAATTTCTTGGGTCAACTTAAAATTCCTGGAGTTAGTGGGGTAAGAGTTTACGGTCGTCGTGCTGGTCAAAAATTGCCTTTGTGGCGTTACGGTATTAATTTTACTACGAGAAGTCGCCAGCATTCTGAGCAAGTTCCGGAGTTTGCTGCTTCTGCGGAGATGGATTTTTTATCGGGTAAAAGAGCAGATCGTGTTTTCCTCAAATTAGCACCAAAAACGACTGAAAAAACTGATTCAAAACTGTTAGTTCCCGCTCGGTTCGCACTGACAGCACAACTGTTTACAGGTATCCAACAATTATTTATTGGTTCTCGTTTATTTATTCCTAATGAAGAAGATTCTACAAAAATAAGTAATTCATTAACATACAATACTAGCAGTTATGGTAAATGGGTTGCTGCTGTTGGTTATGCTGCTTTGGGAATTTTCTTAACAGTTCAAACCGATCTAAAAGTTGGTGAAATATTAGAGCGAATTCCAGATGTTTCTTTGTCTGGAATTCTTTGTCAAGGTGGGAATTGTCAAACTCCGACAGAAAAAATTGTCGATGAAAATGGAACTGCAGAATTAACGACTTATCCTACTTTTAATAGTCCGCAATTAGATGAACAGTTAGTTCGTTATCAAGAATATTTAAAAGTCGAAAAAACAATCCCAGATATTTTAATAGTTGGTAGTTCTAGAGCATTGAGAGGAGTCGATCCAACGGTGCTTGCAGAAAGTTTAGCAACTTCAGGATATCCAGATTTAAGAATTTATAATTTTGGGGTAAATGGGGCAACTGCTCAAGTAGTAGATTTGATTGTACGTCGGGTTTTACCACCAGAACAATTGCCAAAATTAATTATTTTTGCTGATGGAGTTCGCGCTCTCAATAGTGGGAGAGTCGATCGAACTTTTGAGATTATTGCTAGTTCTGAAGGTTATGAGGAAGTAGATGCTGGCACATTTATTATTCGGGATAATATATCAGACGGTTCAGTTAATTTTGGCTTAAATAGATTTAAACAAATATTCAAAAATATTCAGGAAAAAATTGAGGAAGTTTCAGCTACTTATCAACAGCGCGATCGCCTCAAAAATTTAATCGTGTCAATTATTAATAATCCGACAAATTGGGATTTTTTGCATCAGCAAGAAAACCCAGAATTAGCAGTAGAAGAAACCTTAGAATTAGACCAATTTCAAGTAAATGGTTTTTTGCCAATTTCGATTAAGTTTGAACCAGAAAATTACTATCAAAATTATGCTAAAGTTTCTGGCGATTATGATGCTGATTATGCAAACTTTCAATTAACAGGAAAACAAACCACGGCACTGAAAAATTTACTGGAATATACTCAGTCAATAGGGATTAATTTTGTATTTGTAAATATGCCTTTAACTACAACATATTTAGACGAAGTACGAACTGTTTATGAACAAAAATTTCAGGAATATATGCAGGAATTATCTGGGGAATATGCTAATTTTATATTCCGAGATTTAGGTGGTGCATGGCCAGAAACTTTTAGCAACTTTTCTGATCCTAGTCATCTGAATCTTTATGGAGCGATCGCTGTTTCTCAAACATTAGCTGAGGATAATATTATTCCTGACTTTCTTGAGCGGGGGAGTGGGGGAGTAGGGGAGTAGGGGAGTAGGGCGCTCTTTGCGCTACTACGAACATACGAAGAATACTTTGAGCGGTTAACTATTTAGCTGTTAATAGAAAAATGCTGACTACAGCTAAAAATAACCCTACATATCCCTGGGGAGACAAGGCCGGTTGGTGCAAGACAAATGTCCCCAGTAAGTTACTCAAAATTAAGCCACAACTTCCTGTTAACGCGGCGATTAAGCCTAGCTGGGTTTGCGACCAAAGATAAAGCTGGCCAGCCATGCCAATAATCCGAGTTATTGAAAAGATTAAAAACCAGGGATGGTAAAAGCTGCCGTCAATTCCCTTTTGGCTGAGATAGCCTGCTGCCGGAACTTCTCCAGCTAGAAAAATTAATTGAGTTACTAAAGCAATTATGACAATTTGGTTCATTTTTTTAACGTCAACTCATGATTAAATTCATTGTGGCAGACTGAAGGGTAAATGCCTATTCATCAAAATACAGTAAATTACAGGATTTTCTGAAGCTCATAAAATTACAGCAAATTACAGTGTTTTCAAAACACGGCATTAAACCTCTGATCGGGCAGTTATGATATGAACAGTAGATCGGTTATAGAACCCATTTGGGATCTATAGATTGGGAGTGTGGGAAGTGTGGGAAGTGTGGGAAGATGGAGGCATTTTTCTACTTTTTTCCCCTATTTTATTTCTCCATCTCCTGACTTCTGACTCCTGACTCCTGACTCCTTTGCCAAAAAGCCTCACTTTCCCGATATACCAAATGGCTTCTATAATAAAAACTATGCTCGACTTCAGAAAATCTCGAACCAGACTTTTTGTCGGTGTCATGGTTATCGTTTCTGGTACGCTACTTTCTGGAGTAACAGGAGGGATAACAGGTGCCATAGCAGCGCTCGCAACTAGCATCATTACCCCGGATGTTCTCAAGCTACTGATAAGATATAGAGGTGGAAAAATGTTAAATCTTGAACAAGCATTAGATTTTGTCGAAAATTTGTCTCGGCAGCATAGAGACGAGGGACTAAGCAACCTGGAACGAGATATATTTCAAGGAATTTGGCAAAACCAAACATTCAAAGAAATCGCTCAAAGTTACTCAGGGGCAGATCGAGCGCATATCGAACGGAATGCAGCGCCTGCTCTCTATAAGTTTTTGTCGCGAGTGACGGGAGAGAAAGTCAACAAAAGAACGCTTCAAAGCGCAATCAATGTCGCCTATAAAGGACAGCAAAAAGAACCCGATCTCGAAAGCTTAGTGAAAATCACCCGGTCAAAGGTAAAAAATATTATTCAACGAGAATGCGGCACCATGCGAGTGCTGGATATGTGCTATCCTATTGGGTTGGATGATATTTATACTGAGGTGAATATTCTGCAAAAAGTAACCTCTAAAAACCGGGAAGAATTAGAGACTTTAGCCAAAACTTGTCAGCCGAAAGATTTTGATCGCCTGGGATATGGAGCAATTAGTAAATCGCGAGTTCCCGCATTAAAAGCTGTAAACGACCATGAAAAGTTATTTGTTTTAGGGAAACCGGGAGCGGGGAAAACGACCTTTTTAAAGCATTTGGCTAATCAGTGCAATGAAGGCTACCTAAAATCTGATTTAGTGCTAATCTTTATTACCTTGAGAGAGTTTGCCCTCGCTGAAGGTCAACCCAATTTACTTACTTACATCCAAAAGCGGTTCCAAGCTGGGAAGGTGGCAGATCAAGAAGTAGAAAGCTTGTTGCGTCACGGCAAATTTTTCCTATTATTGGATGGGTTAGATGAAGTCAAAGCCGAGGAAAACCGCCGCGTCATCAATCGCATTTGCTCCTTCGTGCAAAGGTTTCCCGAAAATCGCTTTGTGATCACCTGCCGGATTGCTGCCCGTGAATATGTTTTTGACCAATTTACTGAGGTTGAAGTTGCCGATTTTACTGAAGAGCAGATTCGAGATTTTGTCCGGAAATGGTTTCGGGCTAGAGTGCCCCGTGAAGCCAAAGAGTTGACTGATAAATTTCATCAAAAACTCAATGGGAATAAACCTAGTAAAGAACTGGCCAGCAACCCACTGCTTTTAACTCTGTTGTGCTTGGTCTTTGAAGAATTGAAAAGTTTTCCCCGTAAACGGTCTCAACTCTATCAAGAGGGACTGGAGTTACTCCTGAAAAAGTGGGATAGTAAGCGCAATATTGAGCGACCGGAACTATACAAAAAATTAGAGCCTCAGCAAAAAGAAGATTTACTGAGTTATATCGCTTACAAGACTTTCGCTCAAGCTAAACTGTTCTTTGCACAAGAGGAAGTAGAGAGTTATATTATCGAATATATCCGCAGTTTACCAGAGGCGCAAACTGACCCCAAAGAATTGCGTCTGGATAGTGCAGCAGTGCTGAAAGGAATTGAAGCGCAGCATGGGATATTAGTCGAACGGGCTAAAGGGATTTACTCTTTTTCTCATTTGACATTTCAGGAATACTTTACGGCTCGTTATATCGTCAATAGTCCCGATCCGCAAAGGTTGGATCAGGCTTTTCAACAATTGGTGGGACGGATTGCGAACAAGCAATGGCGAGAGGTGTTTCTTATTGCGGTGGAAATGATGCCCAATGCCGATTATTTGCTGAAATTAATGAAGCAAAAAGTTGATGCGATCGTCGCCGGAGATGCAGGGATACAGGAATGCCTGGATTGGGTGAATCAAAAGACTAATTCCGTGGAACATCCTTATAAAGCCGCTGCGGTTCGGACGAATTATATTGAACCGGCTTTAGAGGGTTATTTCTCACATTTTTTATGCGAAGATCGCTGTTTACCATACGATATATCAATAGATATTTCCTTAAAAGTCGATCTGGGTTTTGTTTTAGATCCAAAGCAAAACAGATGGAAGAATTTCAATGGACTGGATTATTGTCTTGATCGCACAATTGATGAAAAAATTGATCGCGATCTTTATTTTCCATTTAAACCGGGTCAACTTGAAGATCGAAATGAAATTAAACGCCATGCCAAACAACGGAATCGCTTCGAACTCCTGAATCATACTTTAGAAATCTTAGAAAAACATGGACGCGATCCAGAACTAAAGGAGGAAGTGCAACAATTGAAAAATCAAATTCCTTCAGAACTTGACCCGGAAGCCAGCGAAAAATGGTGGCAAGAAAATCGTCATGCTTGGGCAGAACAATTGCGGAACATTATGATTCGGTATCGCAACATCGGTCACGATTGGCAATTTACCGATGAGCAATACGAACTCTTAAAGGATTACTACAATAGCAACCTGTTGCTAGTACAATGTCTGAAACAATCTCGCTATGTGAGTCGCGAAGTCAGACAAGAAATTGAAGATACTTTGTTATTGCCGATCGTCTCCGGTTCGTAGTAGGACTTTAGCGCCCTCCGGGGACGCTGCCCGCACATCAGCATCAACCCTACCCGCACCAGTAAACTCAGAAATCTCCACATCCCCAAACTTAACCACCGCCTCCGGTGCCACCAAACCAGCCATCAACACCGCCGGGGAAAAAAATCAATCTTTTCCTTTTAGCCAATAGACATCTCCAAAAATAAAAAGTAAAATCAATTCTTATCCAAAAATTATCAATTATTCTTCCCTGTTCCCTGTTCCCTGTTCCCTGTTCCCTCTTTTCTGGAGATGTCTAATCATCTCCCTAAAAGGGAGAGGTAATTATCATTATCCATTATCCATTATCCATGATCCATGTTTGTCCATAAACAACTTCTAAAATCTAGAATCAAACATTATATCAAATCCCGTTGAATAATTATCATAAAAAATCTAATCACATTTATATTAAGATTAAATTTGAGCAAAAAGAAAATGTAATGATATGATTATAAGTTTAGATTACTTGGTAAAGTAAAGGGTGATGACAAAATTTTCTCTTGAGTTTATACTGTATAACCACAAGTTCAGCTTATCCGAAAATACTTATGAGTATCTGAAAGGATATTGCTGCGACAGCCAGTTTAAACCTGAATTCAAAAGAAGGTCCCATCTGTTTGTTCCCCTAAATCGGCCTAGATACCTAGAAAAAGTTGGCAATAATGAAGTGCCAGCAGATGGTTTTATCTGGGACTTAGAAGACAGCATTCCAACTGGTCAAAAGCAAGTGGCAAGAGATAGTATTGCCAAAATACCTCCCAAGCCGGGAATAGTTGAGTACAATGTTAGAATTAATGCTGGTGATCCTGATGATTTAAAAGAGGACATCAAAGCGATCGCTCAATTTCCCTTTGATTCTGTCACCCTTCCCAAAGGAGAATCGGGCGCCGAAATAGCCCGACTGATGGAAGCAATTGGAGAAGAGAAGAACTACATCGTTACAATTGAGACCATTGCCGGTCTCAATGCTGTGGACGAGATTGCTAAGGTTCTAAGAAAAGACCGGGATGCACTTGGTTTTGGGGTCGGGGATATGTCAACCGACATTGGTGTAGAGAGAATTTCTACCTGTAAAAGTCCTCTGTTCCAACAAATTTTAGGTACGATTGCTCTCTCAGGCAAAAAGTATGGACTGGGGTTATTTGACAGTGTTTCGGCAAAATTTAACGATCCAGAAAGTTCTCGCACAGAAGCAGAACTGTCCTGTAATATCTTTGGTTTTACTGGCAAAAAGTGCATAAATCCCAAACAGTTAGAATCAATAAATTTAGTCTTTTCGCCCACAATTGCAGAGATTGAAGAGCATCTAGCAACCCTAGAGTCTTTCTTGGGTAGCGACAAGACTAACGCTCATGTAGTCGGTGGCGAATATAAGGGAAAGCCGGCTTTTAAAGCATCCGATCGCCAAATCAAGAAATACTTGAGACAAGGCTATTTCACTCTAATAGACTCTTAACGCTGGAAATATGACTCAAACAAATTTAGAAGGTAAAGTGGCTTTAGTCACAGGTTCGAGCAGAAATATTGGTCGGGCGATCGCTTTGGAATTGGGGCGACAGGGTGCTTCTGTAGTTATAAATGCTCGTAGTAGTGCCCAGGAAGCTGAATCTACGGCTAAGGAAGTGGAGGCTTTAGGAGTAAAGGCCATACCGATCCTGGCCGATGTTAGTGATGAAAACCAAGTCCAGGCAATGGTAAAACAGGCTGCTGATGAAATTGGTCCAATTAATATCCTGATCAATAATACGGGATTACGGCGATCGCGTGCCATAACCGAGATGACAACAGAGGAGTGGCGCAGCGTCCTGGGAGTTAACTTAGATGGTCCCTTTTTCTGTTCTCGGGCTGTCGTTCCTGGTATGATAGCTACTGGATGGGGTCGTATTATTAATGTATCGGGACTAAATGCTTTTATCGGTAGAACAGAATGGACTCACGTTTGTGCCTCCAAAATGGGGGCGCTAGGTCTGACAAGAGCTTTAGCGGTGGAATTAGCCACACAAAAAATAACAGTCAATCATATTGTTCCCGGACCTATAGACACGAGTCACGGTACTTCCTCAGACATGGAAAGAACTGCCAAAAGGATTGCTACTGTTCCTCAAGGACGTTTGGGATTGCCAGAAGAGATTGCCAGTATGTGCGTCTTTTTAGCGTCTGAGGCAGCAAGTTTTATCACTGGTCAGACTCTTCATGTCAATGGCGGAGCATTACGATACTGATGGTTTAATAATAATCTCAGGAGCATTGATATGGTTGATTCTGTTGGACAATTTATTCAGCAACTTCCAGATTTATTGAAAGCATTGTTTCTACTTGCTTTTCCGGTAGTTAATCCCGGTAATCGGTTATATTGGAGTTATACGCTCTTCACTATTCTGGTTGCTTTAGGGGTTTACTATCTCCGCGAGTCAAAATCAATGGGTTTTGATTTGAGAAAAGCATTAGGTTATTGCTTTCCGAAATCTCTTTATACTCAGCGATCGGCAATTTTAGACTATCAGTGTTATCTGATAAATGGCTTATTCAAGATAATTGTTAGTCTGACTGCTTTCTTTACTTTATCGGAGATAACGGCCCATTTCCTCAGCCAGTATTTGCGGGGATGGTTCGGACCAGTTGAAAGTCAACTAGAAGTGACATTGACTCTCAAAGTTATCTATACAATTTTGGCAGTTCTGGTGCTAGATTTTAGTGCCTTTTTTTCTCATTACCTTCTGCACAAAATCCCGCTGCTGTGGGAGTTTCATAAGGTACATCATTCAGCGGAGGGTTTGAATCCCATGACAGGCTTTCGAGATCACCCAGTTGATGTAGCGTTTAAGCAAATCTTTAGAGCATTGTTTCTAGGAGTTTATATGGGAATATTCAGCTACTGTATAAATCAGGAAATAGAAGCGATCGCTATTGCTGGTTTACTGATTTCCACCTTTTTGCTTCGGTTCGTGATTAATCTGCGACATTCTCATATTTGGATTTCCTACGGTTGGCACTTAAATCATATTTTCAATAGTCCAGCTATGCACCAAATTCATCATAGTAAAAAAGCAGAGCATATTGACAAAAATTTTGCTTTAATATTTTCATTTTGGGACTACTTATTTGGAACGCTTTACGTTCCAAAAGTCCGGGAATATTTTGCAGTCGGAATCGAACAAAAAGATTACGATAATATCTGGCAGCTTTATTTCGATCCATTTGTGCAAGCATATAGAAAAGTGACAAACTTCCTTACTCAAATACCTAGGTTAATTAATGGATAATGGATAATGGATAATGGATAATGAAAACTATAGCAATCAGGAATGAGATATGAGAAAAAAATGTAGGGGTTTGGTCTCTAAACCCTATCTTAGCTTATGTTTGGAGACCAAAATCCTACGATAAAATATTACAAATTCTCACAAATCACAACTGATTGCTATATCTCTAATTATCAATTATTGATTAATAAAAAGTATCTCTAATTATCAATTGTTAATTATCAATTATTCATTGGTAAAGAGAGGCTTTAAACTTTTGGGGATTAATTATCAATTATCCATTAGACATAAGCGTGAAAATTAAAAATAAAGTCAATTACTATCCATAAATTATCAATTGTATTTCCCTGTTCCCTGTTCCCTGTTCCCTGTTCCCTCTTTATCCAGAGATATCTGTTGGTAAACATTAATTAAATTAGACTTTCACAGCCGAAAAAAATTATGAAAATTCATCAAGTCCGAACTTATCCCTCTAAAGAGTATCTTCCCAAGGAAGAACAACTTGCTTGGAAAATTGCCGCAGTAGCATCCGATCCAGTTGCACTTGAAGATGATGTTGTTGAAATGATTATCAACCGCATCATAGACAATGCTGCCGCTGCCTGTGCTGCTCTCAATTATCATTCAGTGCAAACAGCCCGCGCTCAAGCTCTAACACACTTACGCAATGATGGTGCGACTATCTTTGGCGTTCCCCCAGAAACAAAAGTATGTGCAGAATGGGCTGCATGGGCAAATAGTGTAGCCGTGAGGGAACTAGACTTTCACGATACTTTTCATGCTGCTGATTATTCTCATCCAGGAGATAATATTGCCTCAATTATTGCAGTGGCTCAACAATGCGGTTGTAATGGTGCAGCTCTGACGCGGGCGATTGCAACTGCCTATGAAATTCAGATCGATTTAGTTAAAGGAATTTGTCTCCACGAACACAAAATCGACCATGTAGCTCATTTGGGACCTTCTGTTGCTGCTGGAATTGGTACTCTGTTAGAATTAGATACAGAAACGATTTATCAAGCTATCCAGCAGGCAGTTCATACCACGATTACAACTAGGCAATCTCGCAAAGCTGATATTTCAAGCTGGAAAGCTTATGCTCCTGCTTATGCTGGCAAAAATGCTCTCGAAGCTGTCGATCGCTGCATGAGAGGAGAAGGTTCGCCATCACCAATTTACGAAGGTGAAGACAGTGTTATTGCTTGGATTTTAAGCGGACCAGATGCTCTATATGAAGTGCCTCTTCCTGAACCTGGGGAAGCAAAGCGAGCAATTCTGGAATCTTATACCAAAGAACATTCCGCAGAATATCAAGCCCAAGGACTTATTGATTTAGCGTTTCGGATGGGAGAAAAAATTGATGATTTCGAGAATATAAAAGAAATTGTTATTCACGGCAGTCATCAAACTCATTATGTCATCGGTACAGGTTCGGGAGATCCGCAAAAGATGAACCCCCAGGCGACGCGGGAAACCCTGGATCATTCGATTACGTATATTTTTGCTGTTGCTCTGCAAGACAGACGCTGGCATCATTTTGATTCTTATACTCCAGAACGGGCACAGCGTGAGGATACGGTTCGCCTTTGGCATAAGGTACGCACGCTAGAAGATCCAGAATGGACGCGACGTTATCATAGTAGAGATCCGAAGGAACGAGCATTTGGCGCTCGCGTTGAGATTTTCTTTAATGATGGTTCTAAAATTGAGGATGAACTGGCTGTTGCTAATGCTCATTCTTATGGGGCGAGGCCGTTTCGGCGTCCTGATTATATTCGCAAGTTCGAGACTCTAACTGAGGGAATTATTGATCCTAAAGAGCAAGAAGATTTTCTGACTCTGGTGCAACAGTTGCCGAAGTTAGCTCCAGAAGAGTTAATGCGATTAAATTTAATTGCATCGCCTGGCTATCTTATTGAGAATTCTGCTAAGGGAATTTTTTGATTTGATTGTAGCAATATAACCAAAACCCTGTAGGGATCTTGCATAACAAAAATGCGTTTTCGTATAGGGAATGCTCCTATTCCATGTCGCGCTCGCTCGTAGGGGCGAATGCCATTCGCCCTTAGATGTCCGCTCAAGCGCGGAAAACGTCCCTACTGTGGTCTACCGTGCAGGAAAACCACTGTAATTCTATACACAAACGATGCTACCGGACATGATTAGGACTAAAGCCATGCGAACCCAGAAACCCGGTTTCTCGTAGATGTTTATTGTCAAAAACAATGATTGACCCTAGAAATCGGGTTTCTTTGCGTAAGTCCTGATGATATAAAACTGTATCTTATATCATGTCCGGTAGCATCGGTATTGTATAGCAAAGGTAGGGAACAGGGAACAGGGAACAGGGAACAGGGAACAGGGAGGAGGGAACACTTAACTGGCAGGAATACTTAAGATCCAGAAAAAAAACTTAAATTTCCGGTAAAATTCACCCTTGAGTTTACACCAACGATACCAGCGGACATGATATTACCAATTTGAGAAACGCTATACCGATAGCGTTATCAGAAACCGGGTTTGTGGGAGATTAATGGTAGGGACGTTTTGCTAAAGCACAACTCCGTTAACGCTGCGCGACATGGAATAGGAGCATTCCGGAACGGAAAACGCATTAATCCTCAAGCAACGTCCGTACAAGGGTATTTGAGACAAACCCGGTTTCTCTGCCTTTCAAGAACAAGGAATCCCTGGCACGGGAGCAAGATGCTCCCACTGCTGTTTTGGAATAAAAAAAGTGCCAGCTTTTCAGTCGCTAAAGTTCAAGCATACCAACATGCATGAGCAGACAAGATTCTATAGAAGCCTAAGTGTATCTATATTCCAGAAAAGAGGGAGTAGGGAAGTAGGGGAGTAGGCATTGCTCATTCATTGTCGTCAGAGAATATTTACAACCCTATATTTTTGAGTCCTGTACTTTCCACACCTCCCACACCTCCCACACGAACCAACCTCCCACACCTCCCACACCTCCCACACTCCCCACACTTCTATGTCTCAGACTGTTTTGTGCTTCTATTTTGTGTAAATCCGAATAGATAAAGACCCAATAAAATCAACATTTGCCGTGTTATTTGTACTGCTAACACCATTCCCGTATTTCCTCCTAACTGATTAGCTGTGGCAATCATAGCTTCCAGTCCTCCCGGTGTAAAACCAAGAATTGCTGTTATTAGGTCTATTTTAGTTATCAAGTGAAATTGATATCCAATAACAAGACAAGATAACATCAGTACAATAACAAGAATAATTTCCAGTAATACGGCTTGCCAAAGCTGGCGTACTGCTTGTAGATTAAATCTCCAACCGATGGAAAGTCCAACTAACATCAATGCAAAAACCCACAACCAATGGGGCACGAAAAACAAGCCAGGCAAATTCCAAAATAATAATAGTCCTACTAAAAAGGCACCTAAAAATCCGGTTGTAGGCAGCTTGAGCCACTTACCAAGTAGAATTCCCAAAATACAACATCCAGCCAATACAGGTAAATTCAAGAATATTGAGACCGTAGAATCGTTAACTGTCGATTGTGCGGTCATTATTGGTTCTACGACGTTATTCGGAAACAGGAGAGTAACAGTTGTGGGTATGGTTAGTACCACAACAACCATGCGGATATATTGAAGTACAGTGACTGTTATTGGTTCTGCTCCATACTCTTCGCTCATTATAGCTAAGGTAGTAGCTGAACCGGGAATAGCTCCTAAAAAACTTGTTAATTTATTGACTCCACCCCATTTGTACAGTAAGTAGCCATTAAACATACTTAAAGCACCCGTTCCTAAAATACACAAGATTACAGGTATGGCGTGGGTTGTTGCTAACATTAGTGTATCTGGAGAAAATCTGGATGCTGAGTAAAGTCCGATAATTGCCTTGCCAACCTTAATAAAATCAGAAGGGAGAGGTTTGGGATTATCCTGAATACAAGCATAAGTAATGCCAACTAATAGAGGCCCAAGTAACCATGCTACAGGAACTCCTAGCCAATTGCAGGCAAAGCCAACAATGGCTGCAAAGGCCAAAGGTTGAATAATTCTTGTCAGGTTCTGCCAGCTTGATGTAATTGATTGATGCCAAGAGGCCAAAAGTTCCATATTTTTATGTTTATTTTTACTTTGATGACTATTTAGCTTTTAGTCTAAGATTATAATCATATTTTTATTTTAAAAAACGAAAATATACTTTACACGGGCAAGAATTACGTTTTTTGACTCGAAGAAAAATCCTATTTTTGAGTCTGAGAAGCGTAATTCCTTTCCGTGCCGAGTATAAATTTGACGGAAATTACCAGATTGTCTGAATTTCAGTTAACCTTTGAATCTGGAGATCCCGAGTCACCAAAGGTAGGTTTAAGTAGAACGCTGTTGCAGCAATAATTCTATCTGGCATATCTGGAACAACATTCCGAGGAATCTGCCGTACAGTACGAGCGATCGCCAAATTTAAAGGAACTATCTCTAAAGCAGTATCAGGATTAGAAAAAGTATCAACTAATAGGGTTAGAGCTTCTTCGGGCAACCGAGATCGTTCCACTAAATAAGCAATTTCAACGACAGAAATGGCAGAAACATAAATGCAATTTTGCTCGAAAACAGCAGTATTTAAAGCCGAAGAGATACTGATAACTGATAACTGATAACTGATAACTGAAATGACTGGTTTAGATACCAGATAATTGTATGAGTATCTGCGATAACTGCTGTCATTAAAAATCATCCCTGGGAAAATTTGCCCACATTTCTTGCCTCGCTTGACTAATATCCTCTTCGCTAATATCAATATCTAAATTAGTCCAGAGTCCCTTAACATCGATCCGAGGTCGCTTAAAGCTTGTTTTATGCTGTAAAAAATCAGCAAAATCTAAAAGTTCTTGCTGTTGGTGGGGGGGTAAATTTCGCAATCTTTCTAAAACTGCTTGCTCCAAATTTGTCATCTCTATCCTCTGAAAAATTAATTACCAATAACTAGGATAGCGCAATTTGCTAGTTATATCATGTCCCGTTGAATAGTTATAAATAATTAGGGAGGAGTCAGGAGACTCGAGACTCGAGACTGGAGAAAAGAATGTACCAGGAGAAAGAAGTGTTTTTATCACGCTCTTATCCGGACATGGTATTGTATTATACGAGGAAAAAAATATATAATTGATACAAAGATTGGGATTCTTTACTAAGTATATTAAGATATTAATAATAACTATAGAGGAGATGGCAGTGACACGCCACTAACACTATAATTATTATTAATTTCTTCTGTTGGCATAGAAATAGACGAGGTGTATTTTCTTCAAAATGGTCTGGTGTTTTCAGGAACTATGGGGTAGTTCGCCACCCATTCTGGAGAAGGGGATTGTGTCAGATCAAACTCATAAGTAATAAACTGATTTTTTTTAGTTTTTGCAGTCAGGAGGACTAGCAGGATCAGAACTTTGATCTTGTTCAATTTCTTGGATTTTTTGATTATTTGCTTCTTCATTTTCTCGAATCCATTCATCGTCTGAATCCGAATATTTTACTTTTATGTAAATAGCTTTATCCCAATTGCAAGCTGTTTTGATTTGTTTGTTAATGAGTTTAGCACCACTGAGGTTAGCATCACTGAGGTCAGTCCCACTGAGTTTAGCATCACTGAGGTCAGCACCTCTGAGGTCAGCACTTTTGAGGTTAGCACCACTGAGGCAAGCACAACAGAGGTTAGCAGAACCGAGTTTAGCACCACTGAGGTCAGCACGATAGAGGTTAGCATGATAGAGATCAGCACCTCTGAGATCGAGACCACTGAGGTTAGAACGATTGAGGAAAGCACGATAGAGGTTAGCACCACTGAGGTTAGCATCACTGAGGTTAGCACCTATGAGGTCGAAACCACTGAGGTTAAGGTCACTGAGGTTAGCACCTATGAGGTCAGCACCACTGAGTTTAGCACCTTTGAGGTCGAAACCACTGAAGTTGAGACCACTGAGGTTAGCACCATTGAAGTCAGCACCTTTCAGGTTAGCACCACTGAGGTCGAAACCACTGAGGTTGAGACCACTGAGGTTAGCACCACTGAGGTCAGCACCTTTCAGGTTAGCACCACTGAGGTTAGCACCACTGAGGTTGGCAGCACTGAGGTCGAAACCACTGAGGTTGAGACCACTGAGGTTAGCACCATCGAGGTCAGCACCTTTGAGGTCAGCACCACTGAAGTCGAAACGACTGAGGTTGAGACCACTGAGGTTAGCACCGCTGAGGTCAGCACCTTTGAGGTTAGCACCACTGAGGTCAGCACCACTGAGGTCAGCAGCACTGAGGTCAGCAGCACTGAGGTCGGCACCTTTCAGGTTAGCACCACTGAGGTCAGCACCTCTGAGTTTAGCACCACTGAGGTCGAAACCACTGAGGTTGAGACCACTGAGGTTAGCGCCACTGAGGTTGAGACCACTGAGGTTAAGACCACTGAGTTTAGCACCACTAAGGTCAGCACCTTTCAGGTTAGCACCACTAAGGTCAGCACCACTGAGTTTAGCACCACTAAAGTCAGCACCACTAAGGTCAGCACCACTAAGGTCAGCACCACTTAGGTCAGCACCACTTAGGTCAGCACCACTTAGGTCAGCACCAATAAGGTCAGCACCACTAAGGTCAGCACCACTAAGCTCAGCACCAATAAGGTCAGCACCACTGAGGTCAGCACCACTGAGGTCAGCACCACTGAGTTTAGCACCACTGAGGTCAGCACCACTGAGGTCAGCACCACTGAGTTTAGCACCACTAAGGTCAGCACCACTGAGTTTAGCACCACTGAGGTCAGCTTTTATTAAATAACTATTCTTGAGATTTAATGTTTTATTCTTATCTTTTTTTACATCTCTCCTGCTAATAACTGTTATTGCTACTTGTATATCCATAGGAATTTCTTCAGCATTACTTGAAGATTGTTGAGGACTATATTTACGAATATATGAAGTTAAAATTTCCATGATAGTCCAATGGTCTTTTTCAGAATCCTTCGCAATTCTTTCTAAAGCCAAAATAGACTCAATGCGAACTGATATATCTTCTTTACCAAGCAGTTCTATTGTTTTTGAGAAGCGGAGTATGGTAGCATTTTTGTTGCCGACAACGAGGTAATCCTTTGTCCAATCAGGACGAGGGGGAAGATTGTCGTTCTCTATGTCTTGCTGCCACTCTGAATCAGATTTCCGCATCAGGTTCGGAACCTCAAATTCGTAGTGACTCATAACCGGACCAGCAAAAACCATGCGGTCGTCACCGTTATCTACTGCAATCATCAGCAAATCTACATTCCCTACAGCTTCATGGAGAACAATATCTGGGTCTTCTACTTCTATTCCAGGTTGTGTATGCACATCGGCAACTAAAGCATCCCATTTCTTCAAGTCTTTTTGATCGCTGTAGAAAAGCTGAGAATACCAGCCGTTGTAGCTCCGACACGTCATTTCGACAATATCTTTAAGAAATCCGGATTCGGATTCTGTAAGTGCTTTCTGCGCAAGTTCTTTTGACGCAATCTCTTTGAGAATGCCCAACTTTTGGGCAAAATTTTCCAGAAAATTAACCTGTTTGGTCTGAATTTCTTGGGATTGTAGAGGCGTTTTTGTAAGCTGTTCGGCAGTCAACCTCACCATTTGCTCAAAACGTTCCCAAAATTCTGGTCTCGGATCAACAAAACCAGCCGGATATTCACACGTCATTCCCCCACCATAGATTGGTTTTGCATAAAGAATAGTATCATGGCGCAACTGTGTCCATGAAGCTAACTGAGTGTTGAGAGTTTTCATCCCCCAAGTCCGAGTTCGCATTGCTTCAGGATATTTGGAGTCGGAAATAGGTTTTGACAATTCACGCAAGGTTGCTAACCAATTTATGTAAATATTATCTTTCCAAACGGATGGATCTTGTTGTTCAATTACATTTTTGGCTGCTGCTAAGTTCTTTTGGTAATTAAGTGCAACTTTTGGCTGTTCTTTCTTAAGATTAGTAATACGTTCAACAAGATTGGGAACAATCTGATTATTATCTAATACAGCAAAAGCCACATCTAAACCTGTTGGGATATAAGTACCATACCCGATTTTTGACATATCAGCTACTTGAGACATTACCCAACTATCTAAAATAAACTTTTGACCCAATACTGTGAATGCTCTGGGTAATTGTGGTTTTTCTTCCGGTTCGAGTAATTGATAGTGACTTCGGATATTTTGAATACCAAAATTTCCCTCCAAAATTTGATTTTGTAGTTGCTCTAAACTTGATAAGTTATTAATATCTGCTGGAGACTTAATCTGTGCTTGTGTCAAAAGTTGCTCCAATTGAGCAAAGGTCATTGAATCTGTCCAACCCACAAAGGTTTGGAGAGTTTCATCAAATTGCTGCCATAACTGGAATTTGCCTGATTTTTTGAGAAGATCGTGGAAAATAATCGCTGCACCCAGTTCTCGCGGGGAAGCATCTTGGGGTTTACCAGCAATACAGAAGTCAATTCTGCCACACCACATCATTGCTTGGAAATACTTTCGCAGTGTTTCAGAACTTTCATAATGACCCCTTGGTTTAAATTGAGAAAAATCTACTTGGCGTTTTCGTCCAAATAACTTAAATTCCAGAAATTGTTGGGATTTAACAAAATTGAGAGTTCGAGCAACACGCTTATCCTGATTTAAGTAAGTTTTGATATGTTCCTCAGGTAGATTGGAACGTTGTTTAGTTGGATTGGGTTTAAGTAGAGAACGAGCTACTGCTAAGAAATAATCAACATCTTTTAAACTTGATTCTAGCTCTCCATTTCCATATTCTCTCGCAGCTACAGGGAGCTTTTCTGCCATACTCTCAAGAATTTCTTTTAAAGAAGGAGCTAAAACCAATTCTTCAAGTTCTTCGAGGATAGCATCATAAGAGATATGCCAAGCATGAAGAATGGAGTCAGCTGAAACAAATACTGGTAAATCATTACTATAGATGCGATAGAACATCTCAGCAAAACTCCTGGCGCCCATGTACTCGCTAACGACAAAACCATTTTTCTTGAAGACAGCGAGTTCTTCTGGATCGAGGCGAAAGTCATAATTACGATAGTTTCGTTTTTCTGGATTTTTATTATTTTCTTCTGGATCTATATTGAACAAATTCCAGTATTTAGCCGTAGTTGGGTCCCAATTGATTCCTTGAAGATAATCAGCATTGGCATCGTAACGTTGGGCAAATTCCTTGGTTGACATTTGTCCCAATTTATCCCATTCTTCTTCAAAGACAGCATTGTAACCAAAAATATCACTGTCCGTTTGAGCAAGAGAGCTATTTGCCATTTCCATTTTTCTCTTTCTGTTAAATTACTCTTGGTACTCTTAGTTTTTAAGTGGTTTCTTATCATAACAAAATATCCAGGTACTAGCTAGTGCCGCTACGCGGAATTCAAAATTCATGCATTCAAAAGTCTTGCTTAGTGAGGCTTTTAGGAAGCTAGTAAGCTGCAAATTGTTATTTCTGCTATCCTGCACTAGGGGGTATCTAGGTTATAATCAAGGTAATTTCTTAATATTATTAATTATTGAAAAATTATTTGTATTGGATTTGAGAGAATTATACCAATTTTAAAAAAGAATGTTACGAATAATAAGCACTATTAAAAGATTTTATAGGGAACTTATATTTGATGAAAAAGATAAATTAAGATACAAAAAAGTATAGAAAACCTATTCATTTAATTAATAATTAATAATTCACCTTTAAAGGGAAAAAAATAAATTTTTGAATTATTATTAGAAGTTACACAGTAAAATGTATTTTTGTGACTTTAGACCGACAGGAAAGCAATCTCAAATCCTAGTTTTTCCTACCTCATGCGTAACTCCTGATTATATATAGCAATTCCCATAGTTATGAGGTACATTCACGATCCCCCTAAATCCCCCTTAAAAAGGGGGACTTTGAAGGCTACCACCTTTTTAAGCGGTTCCCCCCTTAATTAAGCTATCCCTTATAAGGAACTCTTGAAACCCTTGTGGGAGGATGGGGAGGATGGGGAGGAGGGGGAGGAAGAATTCTGTCTACAGTCTTCACTTCTTTGTGTCTAATTCAATACATTTTTCTCCCGAAAAAGCCGAACCCAGACGTACCCATAACTTGTCTATAATGCCCAAGTTTTATGTTAAGAAAGATGTTTATAAAGCATAGCTTAATTAAGGGGGGTTAGGGGCGATCTGGGGGCAGGGGGGGATCTAAAACTGTACTTCTTACAGCATATTCCAAGTATATGAAGTACACAAATTAACAGTTAAATCCTATCAGTGTGGGCATCTTGCCCGCAATTGGTGTATCTCACCAAAGTGGAATCCGCTGTACGTTAAAGAACTGCTATAAAATACGAAACCTAAATTAATAAAATCAGGTAAAGTGGGAAAATATTAAAATATTTAACATGAGTATTAATAGCTCAATATTTGATTATATTATGAGACTGACACAGCTAATTTTGTACATTAAGTTATCGAATCGGAGGGTGGGACATTTTTTTTAATTAAATTGTTGATATGATTAATTTTAGTGTCTACTATTGCCAAATTTTAGGCGTGTTACGTCACTACTATACTTCTTTCTTACTCCTTAATTAATTATGTGGATTTTTAATCAAAATAAAACTCCTAAACAGACAAAACAACTAGACAAAATAATTCTGCTAAAAATTAGTAAAATTATAAGCATATTACTGCTATTTTGTCTATCATTGATACTGGTAATATCGATCGTTCCTAGGACTAGAGCTTCAATAACAAATATTTCAGCAGAACCACAATTAATTAGTAATGCAGAAGCACAAGATAATAGTTATGAAAAATTAGTTGATGGGTATGAAAAATTAGAAGGAATGTTTACTCTTTATCGAGACCAAGAAACAGGTCAAACATTAATGGAAATTCAACCAGAACAACTGAATCAAAATTTCCTTTGTGCGATCGCTTTAGAATCGGGTATTGGTGAAGCAGGTTTAATTAGTGGCATACCAATTAGAGATTTTGTATTCCAGTTAAGAAAACAGCAAGATAATATTCAATTTGTTTTGCCAAATATCAAGTTTCGTACTGACGAATTCGACCCACAAGCTCGTTCGATTAAACGTTCTTTTAGTGACTCAATTTTATATTCTCTACCTATTGAAGCAACTCATCCTCAAAAACAAACATTACTCATTGATTTAGAAAATTTATTGATTGGGGATTTAAACTTATTCTCCTTAGAAGAAATCTTACCTGATGACTATTCAATAGAATATACAAATTCTTATATTAGTGATGGAAAAGCATTTCCTTTGAATATAGAACTAGAGTCAGTTTATGGAATTTTAAATGAATATAATACAGGAGATTTGGAATCTGTACCAGATAGTCGTGCTTTTAATCTTAGAGTCCGCTTTAGTTTTTCTGAATTACCAATAAATAATGGTTATATTCCTCGACTTGCAGATGAAAGAGTAGGTTATTTTCTTAGTGCCTATAAAGATGTTTCTGACAATAGTCGTCGGGAACCTTTTGTTCGTTATATTAAGAGATGGAATCTGGAAAAACAAATTCCTAGCGCACCTTTATCACCACCCTTAGAACCGATAACTTTCTGGATAGAAAATACAGTCCCAATCGAATATCGAGATGCCATTCGCGAAGGAGTTTTAATGTGGAATCAAGCTTTTGAAAAAGCCGGATTTATTGATGCTATTCAAGTTAAACAAATGCCCGATGATGCGACTTGGGACCCAGCAGATATTCGTTACAATACAATTCGTTGGTCTACTACTTTTGACTCTTGGTTTAGAGGCATTGGTCCTTCCCGTTTCAATCCATTAACAGGGGAAATTTTAGATGCAGATATTATTCTAGATGCAGGAGTTATTAGAAGTATTAAATATGGTGAAATAGGTCGTCTGGTTTTACAAAATCAATCTTTTGCTAAGGCTTTTAAAACTAAGGATGGCAAAAGTTATAATCCCTGTGTTTTAGATATGTATTCAGGGGATTTAGATAATCTGGAAACTGAGGCAGAAGCAAATATTTCTGACAAAAATAATAATATAGAATCTATAATTCCTAAATCCCTACAAACACAATATCTATCTTCTGGTAAGTCATTATTATCACATTCCCATTCATCAGAACACCTTTGTTTTGGTTGGAATTCATCTCAACAGTTAGGAGTGGGAGCAGTAGCAATGGATGTTTTGCAAAATGTCAGACCTTATAGTACAGAAACGGAAAAGTATGTGAATCAGTTCTTAAAATATCTGACTGCTCATGAGGTCGGACATACTCTCGGTCTCAGACATAATTTCCATGGTAGCACAATGTTGGCACCAGAACAGTTGAATGATACCAGCATTACTCACACAAAAGGGTTAGTCGCATCTATAATGGATTACGTACCAGTTAATATAGCTCCACAGGGAATAACTCAAGGAGACTATTTTCCGATTGTAATCGGTCCTTATGATGAGTGGGCGATTGAATACGGTTACAAACCCAGTGGCATAACTAACTATATTGGTGAAAAAGGCTTTTTACAAGAGATTGCGAGTCGAGCTACGCAACCAGAATTATCTTATGCTCCAGAAGAAGATTCCTATAGCATTCTAGATCCGGCAGCAAATAGGTTTGACCTCAGTGGCGATACATTGGTTTATTCTCAGTGGCAATTAGATAACGCCCAGAATATTTGGCAGGGTTTAGAAAAGCGGGGTCTTAGAAATAATGAAAGTTATAGCGATATCAGGGTGATGTTTGATCTGGTTTTATCTTATTATTTCCGGCAAATAAGGAATGCTACTTTGTATGTGGGGGGTCAGTCGTTTAACCGAGAGAACATAAAAAGCTCTAATAGGGGTTTGCCATTTGAACCAATACCTGTAGAGAAACAACGTCAAGCTTTGGAAATACTAGATAAGTATGTTTTTAGTGAGGAGGCGTTTCAGTTCTCACCAGATTTCTTGAATAAGTTGGCACCGTCTCGTTGGTTACATTGGGGAAGTCCTGTTGTGGTGTTTCCTTTAGATTATCCAATTCAAGACCGGGTTTTATTGGTGCAACGTCGAATTTTACGATCGCTCCTTTCTAATACTCGTTTGACTCGTCTGCGAGATTTGGAGTTGAAGACAACGCCAGATAATCTTTTGCAGTTACCAGAACTTTTTGAGACTCTGCAAAATAGTATTTGGAGGGAGGTTTTACAACCAACTGGGGGTGCAGTTGAAATTTCTGGTATGCGTCGTTCCCTACAACGGGAACATCTGAATCTGTTAATTTCAATAGTTTTGCGTAATCGGAGGGTGCCTGAAGATGCTCGAAGTTTAGCTTGGTATGAACTGCGACAACTGGATAAAGATTTGCACAAGGCGATTAAAAAACGGCGTAAGAAGATGGATGATTATACTAGAGCGCATTTAGAAGAAACGCGCGATCGGATCGTGAAAACTTTGAATGCACAGTTAGATTCTAATTAGAAATTCAAAATTCATGCATTCAAAAGTAAGATTTTAGAACTTTTTAACCTCAACTGAGATTTTAACGTTCTATCTTACATTCCGCACCACAAAATATAGTATAGAAGAAGGAGTCAGGAGACTCGAGACTCGAGACAGAATTTTAGAATCAGGAGTCAGGAGACTCGAGACAGAATTTTAATAGCTTCTCTCGCCGTACTCACATCTGGCGGTACCCTTGTGGCATGAATATAATTCGTACTCGGGCAAGTCATTTTTAATAGATATATCGGTTCAACATCAATATCATTATCTATTCTCAGTAAACTATACTCCCGCCAACTATCTAATTCTACCGCTTGTAATTCCTGACAAATTCTACTGTAGTCTATTCCTTGAATTAAGACTCGCCGTAACTCGGCATTTTCTTCTGTCAATAACCATCGCGACTGCCATCGGTGAGGATGTAATAATCCATATCTTTCTGGCAACTTCACCCTAACAATTCTGCGTCTTTACCTAGAGCATCTTGCCAAATAAACATTAACCGCAACAATTGCTCGTTGGGCAAATCATTTTCCAGTTAGTGCCAGAGTTGATAGTCAATTTGACTTTCCAATTTCTCTGACAGTTCAATTTGCAACGAACTCAGTAAGGGAGATCCCAAAATTTGTACTAAACGTTGGGGCGATCACGACCCTACTATTTCTTTTACAGCGGTTTTCATATGAATAAACCACAATGATACTTACTCTTCACTCCTAACTCTTGACTCCTGACTCCTAACTCCTCACTCCTCACTCCTGACTCCTGACTCCTGACTCCTAACAATGAATTTAGTGGTCTACTCAACTGAAAAGCGCTGTATGGCATCTGGACTACTCAGAAATAGAATTTCTGGTTTCTTTTTTCCCTGTGCCGAATAAACTGCATTTACTGCTGCTGTTCCTCTTTCCCTATTTATCGGGTCAGTTGACACTATATTTTTGCGCCATTTTTCCCGATAAATTCGTATAAATGCTTTTTGTTCTGTTGTTAGATTTTTAATTTTAGTCTGCCACATAGCGCCATCCCATAGGTTCATATTCTCGCTGAATGCCTACCATCCAGTTTCCTTGTGGAATTTTGACTGGTTTATGTTCTTCGTGAGTTAAATTTGCTGTCTGTGACAAAACTTTTAGATACAGCGTGCCATCTTTTTCGTATAGCTGGGCATTTCCATTAGTAATCTGGTGAGAATGTCCTGTGACTTTTGCTGTACAATACCTACTCAATTCCGGCAGGCATCAGGATAAACCTTGCAATTACCAGTTTTGATGCTTGCTTCTTGCTTCAATCTAGGGAGTGGACCCCTTCTAGTTCACAAGCGTAAATTCGGGTACAGCCTACCCTAGTTTTTTGATTAACTTCCCCATATTGAGATAGTACAATCGCCGCATTCAAGTCACGGTCTATTGTTGTGCCTTTTCGGAGGACAATTATAGATGCGATCGCAATTATGTTAATACAGCAATGAATATGACCGCAATGATGACAAGTTTTAGACGATGGAAACCACTGCATGGCTAATACAACAGTTCCGCCGTTGGTAACGATTTTGGTTGTCAATCGTTCCCTGAATTGATATAATTCCTGGCCGTCTGTTGTCTGCCGCTAACTTTCGAGAATGGATCATGCCTTTAACGTTTAAGTCTTCCAGACAAACGTCTTTCTGCTAAAGTCAGGTGAAACAATTTCTGGCCTGAGGTTAGCTCAATCGGCTGCAATATCACATCACCTTGACGAATTGGTTGCATCTTTAATTTTCTTCTAAACTTCTCATCCTAATCGTAACTATAATTACAGCTAATTATATTTCTACGTAAATTACAGGATACATCATTTTATATTTATTCATCAACTAGATTTTTTTTATAGCGCTACGCGGAGCGGGAATAGGGAACACTTAACTGGGAATAGCATACTTTCAAAGGCTTTTTCTGATAGGGAAATGCTCCGCAAGCAGGATTTAGAAATGTCAAATACCTTAATGCGTAGTGCTATATTTATTTTTCACATAAGTTTTGAAAATTATATACATTATTTATACTGATTTTTATATGCAAGATTTGGCTTAATTGTTTTTTATCTGTAGCTTTAATAAAAAACTTTTTCGTCCATTAGGTTCCTGGGACTGTTTTATATCATGTCCGGTAGCATCGGTATTGTAAAGGGTAAGAATTTAGAATTTAGAATGCGCGAATTTAGAATTCAGAAATTTGCTTATGTATTGCTGTAGTTATCTAGGAGTTAAGGGTATTACCCCGAAACAACTTAAATTTCCTGTAGATCTGAACCTTGTGGAATAGGCATCTTGCCTGTGCCGATTTACACGGGACTATAGCAGCGGACATGATATTAATATTTATTCTAAGATTATTACAATTATTTATTTTTTTTAACTTAGAATAAAATTTATTCAAAATTATATATAAAAAGATATTTTTAGATAAAATAAGTTTCATGTGCCTGTGCCTCGACTTCTGAGAAACCTGTACGATTTGGATGGGTAGTTTTGAGGCGATCGCTAATTACCTCAACGCTTATCTGACTTTTATAGCACTACCCATTAAGGCATTTGACATTTCTAAATAATCAAACAGGAAAGAAAGTTTGCTATTCCCTATTCACGCAACCCGACGGCGCGAGAACTTTTGACTTTTGTATTGAACGACTTTATACTGATAATATTAACGTTTCGGAATGGTTTATTAAAATGGAAGTAGGTACAACACAAGCAGCTTTTCTTCTCAATATTTCTACAGCTAGAGTACGAGTCTTACTTAAAGAAGGTCGGATTCAGGGTGCTTATAAAAATGGGCGGTCTTGGTTCATTCCTCTCAATAACCAAGGTATACCAGAAATCATACCAGGTCGTCGAGGTCCAGACGGTACTTGGAATAAAGGACAGCGTACAACTAAAACAGTTATTCATGTATTACCAACTGTAGTTCAAGCTAATCAAAAAAATGCTACTTCTTTGCCAGCAGTTAATATTCAACAAGGCGATCGCTACAATGTATGTCACGAAGCAGAAATTCTCGGACCTTGCAAAATAGTTTATCAACCTCATCAAATTACTAGAACTCAAGGTAGAGAAAAAAGTTTATGGATTGAAGTAGACCCGGAAGTACAAATTATTCATAAAGTATTCTCTGAAGTTAGGGAGTAGGGAGTAGGGAGTAGGGAGTAGGGAGTGAGCAAAAAATCTTGACCAAATAATTAATAATTAAACATTTCAGGTTTAAACCCTTCCCTTTTTATTTAAGTTAGGGAGTAGGGAGTAGGGAGTAGGGAGCGAGCAAAAAATATTTACCAAATAATTAAATAGCTGAATGCTAAATGCTAAATCCTTATATTGCTACATACCAGAAATATTCCAGTTATCTAAAAGTTGCCGTAGTTTTGCATCACTAAAATCATTAATAACAATACTCGCTCCTACCTCTAATAAAGATTCAGGTTCATGGGTAGAAGCAACTCCTATTGTATAAATCCCTGCTCCTACCGCAGACTTAATTCCAGAACGAGAATCTTCAAAAGCGATCGCCTCAAGAGGCGAAACTTCCAACTTTTCTAAACCTAATTTATAAGGTGCAGGATCGGGTTTTCCCACAGTCATTTCTCCACCTAATATTACTAATGGAAAAGTATCTTGTAGCTGTAAAACTTCTAGCATGAATTTAGCATTTTCAGGAGGTGCATTTGTGACAACTGCTTTCTGGAGTTTTTGGTTTTCCACCCATTCAATAAATTCTAATAATCCTGTTAATGGTTTTAAGTTTAAGGCAATTTCTCGAAATTTTACTTCCTTATAATTTGCGAGTTCTTCTGCTTCTGTGGCGGATAATTGTGGTAATAAATCTTGAATAATTGCTGGATTAGTTCTACCACTAATATATTGTTTATAAGATGTATGGTCAATTACTACTCCGTGATTATTTAAAATTTCTTTCCAGGTCTGGTAATGCAAGGGATCTGTATTTGCCAGAGTGCCATCGAGGTCAAACAAAATTGCTTTAAGCATCTTAATTTAATAGATAGATAAATGGTATTTTTTATGTCTTTTAGTCCATTTTGTCAGACGAATTTTTTTCTTTTTTGGCAATAAATAATGGTTTAATAATAACCAATTCTTTATCTGTTAAACTACTCGAATTAGGGATTTACCTAACTCCTGTTTATAAAAAGTGAGCTACTCTACTTAACTTAAATATATACCTTTTTCTCAAAAGATATCCTTAGGGGTTCTATAGCGATCGCTATAATTTTTTAAGCAATCACCCAAATTAGTAGACGCTATATATAGTTTCTTTGGGTAAGTCCTGATGATTGAAAGTATTTAGGAACAATAATCATTTTATTATTCCCACACTTTCTTGATAGACTACCAAAAAATAGTACCATTTAGATTGACCGAATAATTAATAATTAAATAATTTACCTTTAAAACCTCCCCAATAAAGGGGCAAAAAATAATTTTTTTCTTTTTACTCAATCCTTTCCTTTTTATACCATTTCTCATGCATGAATGCTATATCTGATTGGGTGGGGAAGTTGGTTCGTGTGGGAGGTGTGGGGAGAAGACGTTGCATTCAACGTCTGTAGAAAAAGTATATACTAACCTACCTTAAATTGTCAAAAACAGACTTTAAAATTTGATAACTATTGACTATTGAAGTATAGCTGAAGTATATAATTAATGCATGGTAATTGGTATTAGGGAGAGGTAATTATCCATTATCCATTATCCATTATCCATTATCTATTATTGAATACTGTGGTCTAATCAAATAGACCTCTTGCAAAAGTAAAAATTCAATCAATACTAGCTCTGAAATCAACAATTTCATCCCCTCTCTTGATGCGCGTTCCGCAAGCGATCTGTCGTCGTCGCGGGGTCGCACCGCTATTGCAAGAGTGCCTATTGCCTATTGCCTGACTTCTGCAAGAAGTCTAATGAAAACTTATCTCAAAGAATAAGTAATAAATATTAGTATTAAACTGTACTTCACAACTTTCAAAATTGCTGTCAAAATAAATCAAATGTTTGTTTGCTCAATTTTAATCTTATATAAATAACTCTTTTACAACAAAATCTCCCAAAGTTACAGTAAAATTATGCTGCTGTTTAGTCGCGGCAAAATTAATCACCGTTTCACAAGCAACAGCAACAGTTAACATTACCAAGTTTCTCGCTAAAGGATAATCACAAATATCATCATTTACTGGAGAAGGAACTCGATAATTTTCGTTCCAAATTATCTCTGAATAATCAGAAGCTAATCCTACATGAATACAATAAATATCAGAACTAGCACAATAATTTTTAACAGCACTTCTACTAAGACTATTATCAAAAGTATCGATAACTAATTCACTTTTTCCTAATAGTTGATCCGCATTTTCTACAGTTAATTTTTGAGATTTACCATCAATTTTTATTCCCAGGGCACGATAAAGACTATTCGTCAGAATTTTCACTTTAAATGCCCCAATATCAGAACGATAATAAGGTTGAGTAGATAGGTTACGCTCTTCAATACGATCATAATCTATTACTCCTAATTTACTAAATCCAGAACGAGCTAAATTTTCAGTAATATTTGCTCCTAAAGCACCCGCACCACAAATAGTTATTGACAAATTTTTTAGCTTTGTCATTATGTCTGGACTGCGGTAAAGTTGTTCGTGAAAAAATATAGACATGGTTTCCTAGGAACAGGGAACAGGGAAGAAAAAAAATGAATATATATGAATATAATAGCTGCTATATTCTCTACTTTTAAGCAACATTTCAATTCTCACATCTGATTCCTGATTGCGATAGTAATGCTCTAATATATTCGTGGCAAAAATTTTACTGCTTTAGGCAACAGACACTATTGCTACAGGCAACAGGTAGGAGTTTCAACTTTTTTATTTACTTTTTAATTTGTCACAACCTATTTAGGATTCCTATATAGATGTTGCTAATAGTCAATAAACATTGCTAAAATACTCTAATTATTAGAGAATTATATTATTATACATCTCCAGAAAAGAGGGAATAGGAAACAGGGAACAGGGAACAGGAAGAAAGAATAGATAATTTCTGGATGAGAATTGATTTGCTTTTTGATTTTCGGAGATGCTTATTGTTAATTTGATTTAAAAATAAGAATTTTAAGTATAGCGTTTCTCAGCAATCGTGAGGTACACCTATCTTTATTTGTTCCTATTTCCTATTCCCTGTTTCCTATTCCCTATTCCCTATTCCCTGTTCCCAGTTAAGTGTTCCCTGTTCCCTAAAACCAAGGAATTTTGTACCTCACGCTTCTTGGGAATTGCTATATATTAGTTATTGTCAATATTTACTGAATTATCACACAAATTATACAATCACACTCTTTAGCAAATCACCTAGAAAATGTTAGTAATGACACAATAATTAGTAGATAACTTAGGAAAAATTTATTACTGTCGTTTAAAAATTAATCGTAAGCATAGATAATACTGGTGGTGTAGAGAAATATAGAAAAATTAGAGAATATGGAAAATTGAAGATATCAATCCAGAAATTAAGCAATTAACCAGTATTAACTTTGATCAATGTCGTCTCAGAAAAATTCCGAAAAGTTATATAGCTTGTGCTATGTTAGTCTGGAATTTTTGAAAAATATAGAGTGCGAAAATAGGCAAAACTATTTATTAAATTAAGCATAAATTATTATTGGAATATCTCAAGTCAGAATTCAAATATCCTTCCATTAAAATGAAAGTTATTTAACTTAAAATAACTGAAGTTTTGTTGCTATATAGTTAGGCGATTGCTAACGCAAAGATCCGCTAACCCATCAAATTACAGTGAAGCTCGAAATTAACTATTAGATGTTACATATAATATCTTTGCGTAAGTCCTAATCTTTGACTTATTTGAAGTAATTGAGCTGTTTTAGCGATCGCATAACTCAATAATGGCCATAACTTAAGAGTAAGTTTTTCTTGCTCTCTTAGTAGAGAATTATTCTATAATTCCACACCCGATATGATGGAAGATTTATAAGTGAATAACCAAAAAGTCACCTGAATACTCTTTCCCCTGGATAGGGGATGAAAAAAATATTCGCGCCTAGTATTTCAAGGATCTAATTTTAGCATTAGGTACTGATAACTAATAGGTGAAATTATCCGCCAAAAATAGGATTGTTCGGCGGGACAAAAATTATGTTTGATTTTTCGATTTATTAATTAACTAGACCATAATTAATGTCTAATTTCATCACAAATCTACAACAGGCCAATCAGATTCTCTATAGTAGCTAATCATATCATCGAACTTTCGCAGTTCTCCCCGATGTACCAAAATTTCTGGAGTAGTTTCTAACCATTGATGATTTAATTCTGAAATGCTATCTGCCAAACCAGCAATATCTAAATTTGATGGAATCTCCCCAAAATATCCCAAAGTAACATGAGCAGTCAAGTGATATTGCTGTTCAATACCTAGAGCAATGAAATTAGGATTTTGATAAATTAACCGACGTAATTTTAGAACTTGTTCATAAGAAGTTTCATCTTTTGGCACTAAAGAAACACCAACTGATCTAGTCATTACTATAATTCCCAAAATTTGCCATTGAATTTGATGGCCATTTGCGGAAATAGATAACTCCTGAAAACTTTCTGCAATACAAGAACGTAATTTTTCTTCAAATAGAGGATTATTTTGACTAGCATCTAGAAAAGCACTTTCCCAAATTAGATCGGCTAAGGTCAAATGAAAACTATTGCCAGGCACAGGAATCATTAAACTCGTACCTAATAGTTCTATTAATTGTTCTTGACACTTTTGTAAAGCCTGATAAAAATTACTGTTTTGTGAGTCCTCTTCCCCAGGTGGAGTAATCACTGAATAACCAGGAAAATTTGCTGCCTCAACTTGGCCATTGATTAGTTTTTTAAATTTGGGAGAAGGTTGGATATACTCCAACTGAGACTTGTAACTTTGTGGTAGCGTCATTTGAGCTACTCGGTTAATGTAGTTCTGATATGTATCGTCCAATCTTAATTGCCCCTTGTCAAAAAATAGCTTCTTATGCCAATTTACCTATACTTTGGCGAGGATGGATATTCAATGATGCAAGCCGTTAATGCTTTGCGTCAATCTGTCCTCGATCCGATCTGGACTAGCTTTAATTATGACAAAATTTCGCCAGCAACAGATGCAGTTCAAATTGGATTGAATCAGGCCATGACCCCACCTTTTGGTTCTGGTAGTCGTTTTGTTTGGCTCGTCGATACTAATATAACTCAGCATTGCTCACAAAATTTGTTAGAGGATTTGGAGAGGACTCTACCTCAGATTCCCGAAACGACTTTGCTATTATTTACAACGCCTAATAAACCTGATCGAAGACTTAAGTCCACAAAATTGCTCCAAAAAGTGGCTCAAGTTCGAGATTTTTCTCCTATTCCTCCTTGGGAAACAGAATTACTTGAGAAGCAAGTCAAAGAAATGGCTCAGGAAGTAGGAGTTAAGCTTACTACTGCTGGAGTTACTTTTTTAGCAGAAGCTTTAGGTAACGATCGCCGACAATTGCATAGTGAGTTGACTAAATTACAACTTTATGATACCCAAGATACTGTTTTAGACTTAGAAGTAATTACTACTCTAGTAGGACCTCAAACTCAAAGTAGTTTGAAGTTGGCCAAAGCTATTCGTTTAGGAGATACAGTTAAAGCTTTGGAATTAGTAGCAGATTTAATTGCCCATAACGAACATCCATTAAGAATAGTAGCTACTTTAGTAGGCCAATTTAGAACATGGTTTTGGGTCAAACTAATGATAGAGACAGGAGAAAAAGATGAAAAGGCGATCGCCCAAGCTGTAGAAATAAACAACCCGAAACGGGTATATATTTTACGGCAAGAGGTAAAGTCTTTATCATTAAATCAGTTACAAAAAACTTTACCCTTATTGTTAGAGTTGGAAGTAAGTCTCAAACAAGGAAAGGAGGAAATATCTACCCTACAAACTAAAATTATCGAACTTTGTCAGCTATTATCAACATCAAGAAAGTTATAGGAAATATCGTCAAACTATTTAGGGTTAAAAATTATTTCAGTTATCAGTTATCATTTATCAATATCTATAGTAATAAGGAGGCGAATAAGGACTGAAATTTCCTTTTTTCTCCTGTTTAACGAGGAGGCTTGAGACCTTATTTATTGGTCAAATCAATTCAAAATTAAAAATTATTAATTCGCTCATTATAACCTCTGCCTAAAGTATTGGGATTGAAATAAGGAAAATATTTTTGATTTTTTCGTTTTTTGAAGAACTAGGCTTGAATCCTTAATTAAACAATTATTGAAATTCACTTATAACCAAAATTTTTAACTTTAGAATGCGCGAATAACGAGGAGGCTTGAGACCTTATTTATTGGTCAAATCAATTCAAAATTATTAATTCACTCATTATAAATTTTGCCTAAAGTCAGAGCCTTGAAATCAGGAAAATATTTTTGATTTTTTCGTTTTTTGAAGAACGAGGTTTGAATCCTTAATTAAACAATTATTGAAATTCACTTATAACCAAAATTTTTAACTTTAGAATGCGCGAATAACGAGGAGGCTTGAGACCTTATTTATTGGTCAAATCAATTCAAAATTATTAATTCACTCATTATAACTTCTGCCTAAAGTCAGAGGCTTGAAATCAGGAAAATATTTTTGATTTTTTCGTGGTTGTACGAACGAGGTTTGAATCCTTAATTAAACAATTATTGAAATTCACTTATAACCAAAATTTTTAACTTTAGAATGCGCGAATTTTGAATTCAAAAAATGGTCATAATTAAGGAGTAAGAATAGTCACACTCATCAAAGTCAATTATGATAGTTTATCTGAAGGTATTTTCCCGAGCCAAAATTTAATTTATGGAGATATAATCCGTTTACCAATCCTGATTCAATGGCATCTCAAATTACTATTCCCAAAGATTGATAAAATTAATATGATTATAATTATATAATCAGCTAAACTAGCTATAGCATTTTTATTTGAGATGTGGAAACCGAGTCAAATTAAAAAGGGAATAGTATCAAGGTATGGAGGGAATAGTCAAGAAATTAAAACAGCATTAAATAGTAGTAAAAATCAGGATATACGGTACTTAAGACAGCACTTTTTCGCACGAAAAAACCTCAATCTAGATTTACATCTCATTTGAAAAAACTATATTCATTAATGGATAATGGATAATTACCTCTCCCCTTTAGGGAGAGGATTGACCAAGAAGGAAAAGAATCTTCCGTATTTTTAAGCCTCCTGGTTTAGCGGTCGTTACTGATAACTAATAACTGATAACTGATAACTGAAATGACTCCCTGTTGCTTGTTCCCTGTTGCCTATCTCAACTAGAAAATTCCTAAAAGCACGACTACTTATTAAAACTTATAGTATAATCATTTTTTTAACCAGAGGTATAGACAGATAAGAAGCAAATTTTAATCATTCGCTGTTGTGAAAAATTAATAATTCCTGCTAATATAAAATCCAGTAGCAGGTTTTTCTAACTCTGCAAATTCTTGGCGGTTGGGCAATACTGATTAGACTCGGTGGAATACCTTTCTGCTTATTAAATATAGGGTCAAAGTTTTCTTCTTAGGAAGAGACTTGAAACCCAATTTTTTGAAAAATCAACAATCTACCGTTAAGATAGCGAAGATTTTCACCCTTGTAGATAATACCATTTCTATCATGAAACTACACTTAATAAAAAAGAATATAGTTGAGAAGATAAATCTGATTTATTTATTTCCATCAAATATTTATAGTAAGTTTCTGAACCAACCCGATTTATAGATGCTGAAACTTAGCTTAGATATTCAGGAGCGATCTGCGCTAGCATGCATCAGCTTTGATAGACAATTATTAAGGGTATTGTTAAAAAGAAATACTATAAAAATATCAAAATTGATTATAGTAATTAAGTAAATTAACTATTAACTATTCACTATTCGCCCTCCAGCCCAAAGGAACGCTAGTCATGACATCAAACAATCTGCGGGAACTTGCTAAACAAGGAGATCCAAAAGTTATCTCCTCAATTATCAATCATTCACTACAAAAAAAAGGTATCAATGTCCAAGTAACAAAGGACAATGATTCTCTTGAAGTTACACTGGAGTCGGATAAAATTGCTAATCAACAAGCCTCTCTTGTTGAATTTATCCGAACTGGAATTGTGAAATTAGGAGTTGAATCGATCGACACTGTTAAGGTGTATGGCGTTCAGACAGGTGATGAAACACCAGTCTGGGAAGAGGAAATTTTTTTAGGTACACCACCAAAAAGTAATATATCTGAACTTGAAGAAGAATCAGAAGCAGAGGATTTTCCAGAAACTGTAGATGAGTTAGATCCAGAATTGGAAAATGTATACGAAACCGAAACAGATGAAGATTATTACGAGGAAGGAGAATACGATGAGGAAGTTGAGTATGAAGACAATGAAGATGACGAAGAAGAACTATCAGAGCAACCTCAATCTCAAAAAAAGAAAATTCCTTTAATACCAATATTGCTCGGATTTGTCTTAGTAGTAGTAGGTACTCTTGCTGCATTGCACTTTAGTGGTATATTTCCACTACCATTCCTCAGTCAGTCAAAGTCAGAAAACACTAAGTCTAATGAAGCTAACTCATCTACGCCAGAAACTTCCCCTAGCGATCCTCAGTCAAAAGAATCTCCAAAAACAACTGAAACCACACCTGCCGACTCTAACCCTTGGTATTTTGGTGTAACGAGCGCCCAAAGTGCTGCCCAAAAAGCTCAGACAGCTAAAACAAAATCTGAATGGAACGCAGTAGCTACTGACTGGCAAAAAGCTGTCGATCTAATGAAAAAAGTGCCTGAGTCTGACCCAAATTATCAAACGGCACAAACAAAAGTCCTTGAGTATCAAAATAATTTAGATATAGCAAAGCAGAGGGCAGATAAAGCTCCTAATTAAGAATCAGCAAACAAAAATATGAAACTTTTTGTACCAGGTCGCCTTTGTTTATTTGGAGAACATAGTGACTGGGCTGGAGGATATCGTCTTATGAATCCCCAAATAGAGAAAGGCTATCATGATTTTCCTAAAATGCAATGTTTGAAATTAGTAGTTAGGACTTAATATCTTGAATAATTTACTGATTTTTATACAGAATTAAGCGAATTTGATATAAAGTCTTCATCTTCTCAGACCTCCCCGTTCCCCGATATGCGAAAATGGTTTGAGGAGTTCCTTATAAGGGTTGGTACTAATAACTGATAACTGATATGACAGAGTGAGCAAATATTTAGTAACAGTAATACTTTTTATGAAAAAACCTTTCTACAAGAATTGACTTCTCGCCGGTCGTGCATACACGGGGATTCTTAAGTAGTCCAAAAACGAACTCTTAAAGGCATAGTCAAATTGCCTCTACCAACTCCTTCAAGATAAAATCCTAAAGTTGTTGCTACTTTTTTGAGAATGTTTGCCGCACCATTAATATCAGCATTAACTAATAAACCATGTTGAGTTTGATAAAGTCCTCTTTGTCTTGATGCAGTCGCTCATGGGGGAAACCCCCAAGACCGCGCTGCATCGCTTAATTCGCCTACCTGATGGGTTCCAGCTTTCAGGTTTTTCACCGATAGTTGGCAGGAAATCATCATCTAAAAACGATGCTTGTGAGGTGTACGATTCCTCAGTTTCAATAAACTCTATGCCGTACAATTCAGATAACTGATTAATCCGTTCTTTAAGTTTAGCTGTAGGGATTTGTACAAACTTTTGGTTGTTTTTTGCACCCATATCAATGCTATTTTTTTGTCGTTTATTCCAACCAAAAACTATGTTACCAATGCCATGTTCTCGCGCAATGATTTATAACTAATTTTGCTGATTTATTAACAGCATCGCGCATTTGTCTATTGCGTTTCTCAGTGATGCCAGCTAATTTCTTTGACCAAAATCCTTGGGGTTTATCTTTTTTAATATTGGCTACTTGTTTGTTGTACCATTGGTTTTTTGACTTAAGATGTTTGCCATCAATAATGAAGCTCATCCCAGTATTAGAGACACAACTTAACCAGTTATCAACTCCGTGGTCAATACCTAAAACCTTATCTTTGTCTAACTGAGGTTTATTAGCTTTTAACTCATAAACCCATTCCACATAAAAACAACCGTTACGAGGCAGAATCCTAATTTCTCTGATTTCTTTAAACTCAAGATTACTGGGAAAGTCTAGGGAAAAAGCATCAATTTTAAAAAGGGCCTTAACTTTTTTTCCTAAAGGTACTCTAACTTTATCTTTATCTAGCTTTAAGGCTTGCGCATGGATAAGTTATTATTCCCATTCCTCCTTTTTTGCGGTACTTAGGCAGTTGAGGTTTATCTGATAACTCCCCTTTATTGTATTTCTTAGATAGCTCTTTATAAGACTTAAATGCCTCTGCTACTCCTCTGAGAGTTTGCTGTGCTGCCTGAGAGTGCAAAAACTTATAATTTATATTGGACTTTAATTCCTTTTCTAAGTTGTATTTGCCCGTAATATATCCCAATTTCAAATACCATTGTCTAGCCAAATAAATTCCACAATTAATGAGCTTATTAGCCGTCGTGCATAAGTATTCTAAAAAAGGGAGATTTTCGGTTTTTTTAATTAACTCTTGTTGGCATCCATACATCTTTATCACCTCCATGCTAATACGATAACATTAAAAGTAAGATACACTTTTTAAAAGGCGACTGAAGTCGCCGTTCGCTTTTCATCCACGCTCTAAAGAGACGTGGCTTGTTCTCGCTCCCGTTCCTTTCTCGTAAATCTGAAACTCATGCATAAACAAATTACTCCATACAGATGGAACACTTTGAATAGTTGTCCGATTAGATACAACGTTAAGCTTATGTGTGGAGTTAAATAAAAATAAAGATTTTTTTTCTTTTAATTTAACCTCAAGGCCAGAGAAAAATTAGGGAGAATCTGGGAATCTTGACAATCAATATTGATACGTTAACCAGGCAATGATTTTAGAAGTAAAATTAGCCTCTAGTTCCAGTCAATTAAAATTCCCTGACTCCCCATTCTACTTATTCTTCTATTTGTGAGCCATTACCATTTGTCTCATCATCTTTCTCATTATCTATTTGTTTCAAATGAATATGTTTGTATCCTAGCCTGATTTCAAATTCATCTCCTGGTTTTAAGCCCATAGTTTCAGTATAAGTAGCTCCTATAACTATTTGGCCATTTTTATGAACGCTAACTCGATAAGTTGGTTCCCTACCGCGACCATCTTTAGTTCCACTCTTTTCTAAAGGAACTCCTTTTGCTGCTAAAATTGCATCATAAAAATCTGTGAGATTAACACGAGTTTCATCACTTTTCGTAAGTGTGTAATATCCACATCGTTTAGCAGTTTCCCTTCGTGGTAAGTCAGAAAGTTCTTTTACCCTTTGTAGTAAAGGCTTTCCCGTTAGTGGAGTTGTGGCATTTTCAACCATAGTTCTTAATAATTCTCCTTACTCTATTAGTACTATAGTAAATCAATTTTAGTGAAAATTGTTTGGATTATTAATAATATATACTGAAATTTATCAATTGTGCAAAAAAAATCTTACTAAGTCATAAGGCCAATAATATTTGAGTAGGTAATCTTGATTTCCTTTATGCACAACTTATCCTTCTAGTTAAATTGACATTATCTCCTAATTTTCAAGAGTTTTTACCCTATGAGGATTGCTATTGTGTCAATTTTTTTCATGGGGTAGGGGGAAAGAAAAATGTTTAGGGTATAGGATAAATTATTTACTCAGTTCGTTTAATTGACCAGAAAATCAGGTCGATAGCCTGCCCTTTTAAGGGGATGAAAAAAATCTTCGATTTAGTATTTTCGTAGCCTCTCTATTCCAGGAGGTACTGATAACTGAGCAGTGAAATGACCCACTAGATTTTTCGAGTTTTAATCTACATATTATAAATATTCCTAATTTTTTCTACACGACTTAGGATATAAGTTTGAATAGTAATTTAAAGCCTTTACCAAAATTGCATTATTAATAACAGTTTTTATTGGCAAGTCTAGTGCTAGAGAAAGGGAGTGCTAAAAATTCAATAATATCGGTTGGCCAGTACATATTATCAGAAGCTAATTTTGACAAATTTTAGAATAATCAATTTTAACTAAAAACTGTTGAAATTTTAGAGGCGCTGTATTGAATGTCTAGGGTAAATCTGTGACAACTGACATTAAGTTCGCTTAATTAATTATCAAAAAATTTTCTCCTCACTCTCTCTCTATTGCCTTCTGGATATATTACCTATTATTTTATTTATTTATAACTATTCAACCTCATAAGAGCTGATTCCTAAGTCAGAGATAATGAGATATTTTTGTGAGCAATTCAAGAGACTTGTTTGCTTTTGAGCGAGAGCACTTTGCCTAGATAGTGAGGTACACTTTTGTTTTTCAGGGAGTTTGATAATCTACTATTGCGTATAGAAAAATATAGCTTTGTTTTCTATTTTTAATTTTAAAAAAATCAATAATTGTATGGAAACATTTTGACTTCTGTGAAAATGAGAAGTTTAATGCTATTATATTTATGTTTAAATCTAAAAGACTAATATATGCTATTAAATCTTAGAACTTAGCTGGTTGTTGTGGATAAATGGTAACTCGCTCTAAAACTTGCTCTAACTGTGGAACTGAATCGCGAGTCTCTGTTTTGATCAGAGCGCGCAATCAAATTGCGAATACTGCAATTTTAGCTGCAATCGAGACTTGATAAGAGCGTTAAATTTAGCTACGGGCAGTTCGCCCGCGTGTGCCAGAGGAGCTGGATAACGCCGACGTTGCCAGTTTGAAGCAGGAATAGAACAGGCTATATTTATTCCATTTTATATAAATAATCATAGGTTAAGAAGAACGGTCAGCAGAAAGTAAACACCAGATTGTCACTTTATGTGACGCCTTGTATCAGTTTTATAAAACAGTAAAAAAACTATGTTTCCATTTGCAGGAACAACTGAAGCCGCAACTCTATTAGGAATTTCAGCTCAACGAGTCCGAGTCTTACTCAAAGAAGGTCGCATTATGGGTGCTTCTAAAATTAACGGTAAGACTTGGGTGATACCTCTTTTTGACGGAATGCCAATTATCTCAAGTAAAAAGCGCGGCCCTAAACCTCGTTGGCGTTCCCGTCAGCACTGTGGCAAAAAGACTGTTCATGTGAATAGAAATAATCTCAGGGATAATCAAACAAATGGAAATACAGAGAAAAAAGTGGCTTCTGTTAAACAAGGTTCTAAAAATTTAGCAACAGGTCACGAAATAGACATTCATGGTCCTTGTCGGATAGTTTATCGACCAGAAAAACCTCATAGTTGTGGAGCAACAGTTTGGATTGAGACCTTAGCCGCAGTAACAGTCTATGATTTTGATGGTAATGTAGAACGAGTGAACAGTATGTGGGAACTATATGAAGATGGTATTAGAAAAAGTGATAAAGAAAAGGTTGAACAGTTGATTCGCATAGCGTAGGAAGGAAAATGCACAATTTTATCCCACCAGATAGATTTTTTCCCTATCTGACCTGGCAAGATATTGAGACAATGCCAGATCAAGAAAATGTAGTAATTATTCAACCAGTAGGTTCCATTGAACAACACGGACCTCATTTGCCCTTAATAGTTGATTCAGCGATCGCTACTTATGCCACTGGTAAAGCACTGGCTAAATTAGACCGGAATATCCCGGCCTACGCTTTGCCTACCCAATATTACGGCAAATCTAACGAGCATTGGCATTTTCCTGGCACTATTACTCTTAGTGCCCAGACTTTGATGGCTGTTTTGACAGAAATAGGAGAAAGTATCTATCGCTCTGGATTCCGCAAGTTGGTATTTTTAAACGCCCACGGTGGGCAGCCTCAAGTTCTTGAGATTGTGGCGCGAGACTTGCACCAAAAATATGAGGATTTTTTACTATTTCCGCTCTTTGCTTGGCGCGTACCTAATCCTTGTGAGGAATTGTTGACGCAGAAGGAATTGGAATTAGGAATTCATGCTGGAGATGCTGAAACTAGCGTGATGCTATCCATGTTGCCGGATGTGGTGAGGATGGATAAGGCGGTGTGCGAATATCCCCAAGGTTTGCCAGAAGATAGTATGTTGAGTATGGAGGGAAATTTGCCTTTTACTTGGTTGACACGAGAGTTGAGTCGTAGTGGTGTTTTGGGTGATGCTAAGGTGGCGACTAAGGAAAAAGGCGATCGGATACTTGAGGGTGTTACTGATAGTTGGGTGCAGGTGATTAAGGATATTTATCAGTTTCGGCAGCCAAGTCAATAAAGTTAGAAGTCAGAAGTTGTTTTTGTAATACCAAATCCAGTTTTCAAGACCAATTTTAAATATCAACTCAATCTATTTCTATCAAGGAGTTAGGCTATAAAAATAAAAGGTAAAAGTATTGCTCAAGCAAAATAAAGTGTTAAAGTTGTTAGGTGAACTTTAAGTTTAGCATGAAGGAAAAAATGATGAATTTTAACTTTCCTGGCGGGAAGTCCCGCGCTCTCCATCCCCCCTAACCCCCCGTGCATAGGGGGGAGGGGGAGCGTCGGGATGAAAGCCTGGACCCGGATTCGGATACCTTCATAAGCTAAACGTTCATATGCCCTTGACACTTTTAGGAGCATTTTGTTATTATCAATGTCAACACAGGGGGAGGACATCACCTCTGTCATGCGCAGCGGTCTGGCTTTCCCAGACTGAAGAATCCCGTGTTTTCCCGTAAGGGCAACGTCGGGAGTATGTCAAGGATACTTTATCACTTTTGAAAAAGCAAGCTAATGTACCATTGTTTCTCGGTGCAACTACGATCTTTTCTTTACTAAACCGCAAAAAGTTGGTAAGGATTTTCCTCCGTTCTTAGAAACCTACGATTATCTATATAAATCTATGATTTTCTTGCTTACAATCTGTTCTCTTCCTGCTGTACGGACGTTGCATGCAACGTCCCTACCGTCGGCGTTACCCAGTCCACAGTCTGTCACGGACGAACTGCCCGCCATAGCTAAATTTAACGCTGCATTCAAGTCTCGTTCGCGCGCTTAGTTGCGGAGCTATCACAGCTAAAATTGCAGTGTTCACAATTGAAAACGCGCTCTGATAACAACAGAGACTCTTTAACAGCTCCACACCTACTGCAAGTCTTAGAGCTAGGAAACCATCTATCATATAGAATCCGGGTAATTAGTTATCGTATTACTGAGGAGTAATGAGTAATGAGTAATGAGTAATGAGTAAGGAGTAAGGAGTAATATCAAATCCGGTTGAATACAAGAGTGTATTGTTGGGGGAGATGGTCCGATTGTCCGATTTAATAATGAACATATACTATATAACCGGATTCTATATCAATAATGATTAGCTCAGAACCATATAACTTACATTTGTACTCTAACTGTCTTCTGAACTCGTAAAAACCCATATCAGCAACTGCCAGTAGGGGCGAATGGCCATTCGCCCCTACTTATGATTTGCCATCATTCCTGATACATTTAGGTCTTCTATTACTATTTGGCTGTGGTTTTTAGCCGGCTGTTGTAGTAAGTTTATGCAATGTATCTTTTCTGATGTTGGCTATTTGGCTATGCACTCGAGCTATCTTAAGTTGAGCTTTTTTCCAGTTATTAGAAAACTTGACTTTATTTCGGTTCAAGTATTGCAACCGGGAAAGTTTAGCTTCTAACTTTCTATAAGATTTAGCACCAGGAAATACTTGGCCAGTGGATAATGTTGCTAAAGATTTTATGCCTAAATCTACACCAACTACATCTACTGATTTTTCAGTAATTTGAGTTTCTGCATCTATTTTGAAACTAATAAACCATCTATCAGCTTTCCTGTTAATAGTTACAGATTTAGGAGTTACATTATCTGGTAATATTTCATAGGTTTTAATCCATCCAATTCGAGGTAGTTTGATCTGATTAAAACCTATTGATATTGAACCATAATCAAGTAAAACTATAGTCTCTACCTTTTTTCTTAAATTTAGGTTGACCAGACACTTTACTAAAGCAACGCTTACTCGCAACGGATAAATACTTCAAAGCATATTGAGGCGCAGACTCAAGATACTTCATAATACCAATAGTTATGTTTGTTTAACCATTGCTACTAGAAGTTTATGCAGGTCAATAGTAGTAGGAAATTTCAGCTTCTGATTGGGATTATTAGAATTGTGATTAAGGATGTTTCTAGTTAGCCATAATCCCCAATTACAGGCATGGCGAGCCACACCTGCGTGTTTAGCCAGCAAGGTTTTTTGTTGATTATTTGGGTATAACTCGGCGCATGAATCCTAGTAGCATCAAATCAAATATAGATAATCATAGATTGTAGTAGATAATCATAGATTTTGCCAAGCTGTTAATTACCCTTTTATTGCTGGCAGTTTCTCAGTAATTCAAGTTAATCCTTCTGTAGCTGCAACCGTTCATAAGACTTTGCTCTGGTAAATTTTGTTTTTTCAACCTCTGTCTATCTATAATTTGAGCTATAATTTGAGCCTATTTTCTGGCTTTATTTTTTTTACAGCAGTTTTCATTTCAGTAAACCACAGTAGGGACGTTCCATGGAAGGTCCCTACAGGGTTTTGGTTCTGACGATGTGCTTCATCAATCTGAAAAGCGCTGTAAGCATCACTAGAGAGGGGAACTGCGGAAACAGGGGGAAGTGTTGAATCAACTTTTTGGAAGTTTCTTACTCCCCAAACCTCCCACACTTCCCACACTCTGCTTTTTGGGAGAATGAAACAGCCCTCCTATTTGCTCACCATACGACTGTTCCCTCTCAATCAAATCTGACAGTAACGTTGTAAACCTGCTGTTTCCTGACTATATGCTTCCATATCAATTTTCACAGGTGCAACATTCCAGATTTCCTGACAATATTCCCAGATAGTACGGTCAGCAGAAAATCTACCCATATTAATCGAATTAATAATTGACATCCGAGTCCAATGTTCGGGGTTGCGATAAGCTTCATTCACTCTTTCCTGACAATCAATATAAGATTGATAATCAGGCAATAACATATATTCATCTTTTTCTAGTAAAGATGCTATAAGTGGATGAAATAAACTTGGATTACCTGGTGAAAAATAACCAGAAGCAATACGGTCAATTACCTGTCGTAATTCTTGGTTATAAGTATAGTATTGTTCAGGATTATATCCTTCATATTTTAATGCTTTAACTTCTTCAACAGTTAATCCAAATAAGAAGAAATTATCTGCACCAACAGCTTCGCGAATTTCAATATTTGCTCCATCCAGAGTACCAATAGTTAAAGAACCATTGAGAGAAAATTTCATATTTCCAGTACCAGAAGCTTCTTTTCCAGCAGTAGAAATTTGTTCAGAAAGATCCGCAGCAGGATAGATTCGCTGACCAAGAGATACTGAAAAATTAGGAATAAAAACTACCTTAAGGCGATCGCGCACATCTTGGTCATTATTCACTATTTCCCCTACAGCATTAATCAATTTAATAATTAACTTTGCCATATAATAACCTGGTGCTGCCTTTGCTCCAAAAATAAAAGTGCGGTGCAAAATATCCGTATCTGGATTTTCTTTAATCCGATTATAAAGAGTAATAATGTGGAACACATTCAACAGTTGACGCTTATATTCATGGAGTCTTTTTACCTGAATATCGAACAAAGAATTAGGATTAACTACAACTCCAATATTTTCCTTAATATAAGCAGCCAAATCTTGTTTATTCTCATACTTAATCTGATTCCAATTATGGCGAAATTCCGGGTCATCAATAAACCGCTCAAGCTGTTTGATTTCCTCTAAATTCTTAATCCAATTTTTGCCAATTTTCTCTGTAATTAATAATGCTAACTTTGGGTTACTAATTAACAACCAACGACGGGGAGTAATGCCATTAGTTTTATTGGTAAATTTCTCCGGGAAAAGTCCGTAGAAATCTCTTAAGACATCTGTTTTCAAAAGTTGAGTATGCAATGCTGCCACACCATTAATAGCATGAGCGCCGACACAAGCTAAATGAGCCATCCGTACACGCTTTTCGGGAAATTCTTCGATTAGTGACATCCGTGCTAAACGGGAATCATCCCCTGGATAACGTTTTTTAACCTGCTCTAGGAAATGGAAATTAATTTCATAGATGATTTCAAGATGTCGTGGCAATAGAGTAGCGAACATACTAACTGGCCAGCGTTCTAGAGCTTCTGCTAACAGAGTATGGTTGGTATAGCCAAAAGTATTTTGGGTAATATTCCAAGCTGGTTCCCAATCCATATTATGTTCGTCTATCAGGAGTCGCATTAATTCTGCAACGCCAATGGAGGGGTGGGTATCATTCAATTGAATAGCCGCTTTTTCGTGGAGGTTGTCTAAATTGGGATTCCGAGATAAGTGAGTGCGGATGATGTCTTGTAGAGAACAGCTAACAAAGAAATATTGCTGCTGTAACCGCAACATTTTGCCTTGGAAGATGTTGTCATTGGGATAGAGAACTTTGGAAATATTTTCAGAGACAGTTTTATCTTCGACGGCGCGGTTGTAGTCCCCAGAGTCGAATATTTGCAGGTCAAATTCATTACTAGCTTTGGCACTCCAGAGGCGTAGGGTATTAACTGTGTTGGTGTTGTACCCTGGTACTAGAGTATCATAAGGCATTCCGATGACTGTGCGTGCAGGTACCCACCTCAGACGGTAGTTGCCTTGTTTGTCTGTGTAAGCTTCGGTGTAACCACCCAGTTTAATTTCTACTTGTTCTTCATAGCGGGGTATTTCCCAAGGGTTGCCGAGACTTAACCATTTGTCGGGTTGTTCGACTTGGAAGCCGTTATAAATTTGTTGTTTGAAAATGCCAAATTCATAACGGATACCGTAGCCTACTGCGGGAATTTCTAGGGTGGCGAGGGAGTCAAGGAAACAGGCGGCGAGGCGACCTAAACCGCCGTTGCCTAAACCTGGTTCTGGTTCTTTTTCTATTAAGTCATCGAGTTGCAGACATGATTCTTCTAAGGCTTGACGTGCTACTTCCCAACAACCGACGTTAACTAGGTTTTTGGCTAGTTGGCGACCCATGAGAAATTCTGCTGAGAGATAATATACTGTTTTGACGTTTTGATTGGAGTAGGTTTTGGTGGTTTTTAGATAACGGTGGAGCAAGCGATCGCGCACTGTATAGGCTAAGGCCATATAATAGTCATAGGTAGTGGCAGATTCTAGGTTTTTGCCTTGTAGATAATATAAGTTGTCGGCGATCGCTCGTTTGATGGTATCCAGACTGGTACCTGTGCGATCGTCTTCTACTTGAATTTTGACTTTTTCTGTATAAGTCTGTTCTTGGTGTACTTCTTGCATAATTTGAGAATTTGCTAATCTTAACGGCTTTGTTGACAACGCTCAAACCAGCTTAACAAGGCTTTTTGAGACTTAGTAGTAGTTGGTTCCATATTTGCCAACATTTGTTAACAAATACTTATAGTTTTAGTTATATTAATTTATTTCCAGACTAAACCAAAAATATTTTAGTATAATGTAATAATATTTATTCAAATAATTATTATTAACAAGTTTTTAATTTTTGCTAATCCTAAAGAAAAGATAAAATATCAGACTAATTTTTTAAAATTAGTGTAATGGAATTATGTAAGCATTCAGCTATTAGCAGTCAGCTCTCAGCTTTTTAAAAAATGAAGCAAGCATGAGCTTTTAGCAAAAAACGAGGTCTAAAGCCTCCCCTTTTAAGGGGATGAAAAAAATATTTATTCAGTATTTCAAGTCTTTGATTTTAGTCGGAGGTTCACTGATAACTGATAACTGATAACTGATAACTGATAACTGAAATGACCCATACTTTTAATTCTTTTAAATCAGGAAGATGCTAATTTCTCTTCTCAAGATAATAAAATTGATAGCTGAATGCTGACTGCTGAATGCTTTATGATTTAGCCATTGTTAAACACTTTTAAATGAAAATCAAATAATAGGTTAGGATATTCATAAATGCTAAAACTCATTCAGAGATTACTTTTAACTTTTAACTTTTAACTTGCACCTAGCGGTATATGGAAGGGAAGTATGGAATATAAAAAAGCATATTTTTGTTGAGATTTTATAATCAATAATTCAAATTGCTTTGGGTTTGGCAAAAGCTTTTGATGTGGGTGTAAATGAGTTGTCGTTGTCAATGATTTTGTCTTGGTATGAGCAAAAGACGGTGGCAATTTTTTTGACTTTGTTGTATTTGGGAATTTTAAAGATATTCGGTTAGGACTGACTTTGCCTACTTTTATTTAACCCAATGTGTTTGAGGTGTTGCAGGAGAAATATAATTTACAAGCGATCGCTACTCCAGATGAAGATTTAACAGTTTGTTTGGGTGGTAGTTGAAATGAATTAGGTTATAGAAACCATTTGCTATTTTTGAACCAGTCCCACTATTCTTGAAATATTGACATTGAGCAAATGGAAAATTAGTATAATATGTAAAGGTGGATTTGTCATCAAGCAATATCTGCTTAAATTAGTAGTGTACTATTGGTACTTATATCATGTTCGGTTGAATACTTACACTTAGGAGGAAGGAAGGCAGAAGGCAGAAGGCAGAAGGAAAAGAAAGGTTGAAAGGGAAAAGGTTTTTTATAACTGATTATCCGAACATGATATTAGAGATTATTATGGCAAAAAAAAATTCTGTTTGGGTAGCATTTTTTGGGAAAGATTAGTCTAGATAGGCGAATTACTTTTGAAGCTATAAAAGTAGATGTTTGTGTAACATTCCGCAGAAAGACTCTGAGTTTTCAAGTATTTATACTTTTTTGAATTTAAATCTATTTGTATATATTTGAGGCTATTTTATTACTGAGTATTGTGTAATTACTACTATTGCGATGAAACAACATTGATAAAAGATATTCTGGCTAATTTGAGTTCAACTCAATAGAGGGAATTTTTTTGAAGCTAACTTTATACTATAGACCCTATTACTATAGCATTAATTATTGGAGCAGTTTTTGCTGGTGCAGCAGGAGCATACGGAGCACTTGAATGGCAACATATTTTAATTGAACTGAAGGGTAAAAAACTTGCTGTTTTAGGAGCAAAAGGAACTGGCAAAACAACATTATTAAACTATCTCATTAAAGGGATATTACAGCGCTTTTCAGTTGAAATGAATTTAGTGGTCTACTCAACTGAAAAGCGCTGTAAGATTCAAGAACTAGGGAGAAGGAATACAAGAGAAAGTTAAAAAATATCCCCATCTCCCCTACTCCTGACTTCCTCTGTAGGAGATTTTGTCAATCAATTGACATACTCCCGACGTTGCCCTTCTATTCCCCCCTTTCACTCGTGGGGTTAGGGGGGATGGACAATGCGGGATTCTGAGCGCCATAGAAACCCTGACCGCTGCGCATGACAGAGGTGATGTCCTCCCCCTGTGTTCGTTGAACTTACGATCAATCATAAGTATTGTCATAAAATACCTCCTCGAAAGTCAAGGGGAGCAGAACGTTTAGCAGAGGGAGGTATCTGACCGTTGACCCTGGCTTTCCCCTCCCTCTGCTCCCCTCCACCCTTTCCAAGCAGGGGGGTTAGGGGGGATGGAGAGCGCAGGACTTCCCGCCAGGGAAGTTAAAATTTAGTACCACATTCAGGGCATAAATTATTAGTAGCAACACTTTCGTATCCACAATTGCTACAAGTAATTGACTCCACAGCTTGCTCAAGCTGTTTGCGAATAGGCAACCCCACCATTTGAGCATTACTCTTACCAGGAGCAACCATTGGATAACAATTTTCATCCTTAGTCACATGAACATCCATTAAAACAGGTCCGTCATAAGCTAACATTTCAGCGATCGCCTCTTTCAACTCATCCCGACGAGAAATCATTATCCCCTTCACTCCATAAGCTTCTGCCAACTTAACAAAATCTGGCATTCCCACTTCCATATTAGAAGAAGAATAACGCTCGCCAAAAAATGCCTGCTGCCACTGACGCACCATACCCTGCCAACCATTATTAATAATTACAGTTTTGACATTAATACCATAATGTGCCAGAGTACCTAACTCCTGAATATTCATCTGAATACTAGCATCACCAGCAATACAAATCACCTCTCGGTTTGGCAACGCCACCTTCACACCCATAGCAGCAGGCATTCCATAACCCATCGTGCCCAAACCTGCACTAGAAATCCATTGCCGAGGACCATTTTTCAGAAATTGAGCTGCCCACATTTGATGCTGACCAACATCAGTAGTATAGTAAGCATCTGGAGCCATTTTGCCAACTTCATTAATCACCTCTTGAGGTGAGATACTATCTGGATATTCGGGGGCGACTAATGGATAATCTTGTTTCCAACGATTAATTCGGTCTAACCAAGATTGAATTTGATTGGAATTAACTGACTCACCGATCTCCCGACAACGATGTAGCAAATCGATCAAAACTTGACGTACATCTCCCACGATCGGAACATCAGGAGTCCGGTTTTTACCTACTTCTGCCGGATCGATATCAATATGAATTACTTTGGCGTTAGAAGCAAATTCATCTAACTTTCCTGTTACTCGATCATCAAAACGGGCACCAACAGCAATTAACAAATCACACTCACTCACAGCAAAGTTAGCATAAGCAGTACCGTGCATTCCCAACATTCCCACTGACAGGGGATGATGTTCGTTAAAAGCACCTTTACCCATCAAAGTAGTAGTAACAGGAATATTAAAATATTCAGCTAATTCTTGAAGTTCTGCATGAGCATCAGCAGAAACAGCACCACCCCCTACATACAATAAAGGGCGACGTGCTTCTCGGATTAAATTAATTGCTTGATTAATCTGACGAGGATTGCCTTTAGTAGTAGGACGATATCCAGGTAGTCTGATAGAACCACGTTCCACTGGTTCATACTCAAATTCTTCTAATCCTACGTCTTTGGGTACGTCAATCAATACTGGCCCGGGACGACCTGTACTAGCAATATGGAATGCTTCAGCAACAATTCTGGCCATATCCCTTGGGTCTCGAACCACATAAGAATGTTTGACTATTGGTAGGGTTATACCATAAATGTCCGTTTCTTGGAAGGCATCAGTGCCAATCATTGGTCGGCCTACTTGCCCTGTAACTATGACCATGGGAATTGAGTCCATCTGAGCAGTAGCAATACCTGTTACTAGGTTTGTTGCTCCTGGACCTGAAGTGGCAAAGCATACACCTACTTTACCAGTAGCACGGGCATATCCATCGGCAGCATGGGCAGCTCCTTGTTCGTGTCGGACTAGGATGTGTTGTAAGTCTCCTGCTGCTTCTACTCGGTAAAGTTCGTCGTAGATTGGCAAAATAGCACCGCCTGGATAGCCAAATATGTGTTTGACTCCATGACGTTTCAGACTATCCATTAGTGCAAAGGCGCCGGTGGCTTGTTTAATGGTTACTTTAGTTTGTAACTGCACTGGTAGTTCCTCTCTAGATACGATTATTTATAATTAAATCTATAATCTTACTTGAAAATGTGACTGAATAAAAGGTCTTTTTGAGATAAATTCTAGAAAAGTTTAAGATTTTGTATATAATTTTTTTGGTATTTTTAATATTTTGAGAGCCTATTCAAAAGCCTTCTGGATAAATGTATATTTATTGACAAACAAGGCCCACTGGGCAGTGATATTAAAGGATGGCATCCTGATAAACAAGTAGACTTAAAAATTATAGTGTAAGGAGTAAATAACTTGAAAAAAGTAGAAGCTATTATTCGGCCTTTTAAATTAGACGAGGTGAAAATTGCTCTGGTTAATGCTGGTATCGTAGGTATGACTGTTTCTGAAGTCAGAGGGTTTGGGCGACAGAAGGGGCAAACTGAAAGATATCGGGGTTCTGAGTATACGGTTGAGTTTTTGCAGAAGCTCAAGATTGAGATTGTAATTGAGGATAACCAGGTGGATATGGTTGTTGAGAAGATTATTAGTGCTTCCCGTACAGGTGAGATCGGCGATGGTAAGATTTTCATTTCTCCTGTAGATAAAATTGTCCGAATTCGGACTGGGGAAAGTAATATAGAGGCAATCTAGTTCTGGGGGAAGTTTAATCTTATTTGTTAGGTGGTAGGTAGTTCGTCACCTGTTATAGCAAAAGGCACTTATGTATCCCCCCTACCCCCCTTTGAAAGGCAGGGCTAATTCTTTGTCGCCAGAGAATATTTAGGGAAAGGGTGGGGAGGATGGGGAGGATGGGGAGGATGAGGAGGATGAGGAGGATGAGGTCTCGAAGTAAAGCCGCTGCATGAATAAAAGCGGACTTTTCTCCCACACGGACTTTTCTCCCACACGGACCACACGGACCACCCTCTCCTACTTTTTTCTAGGCATGACAATAAATTGACCCTGCCTTTGAAAGCTATGCTTTATAAACATTTTTCTTAACATAAAACTTGACAACATAGACAAGTTATGTTTAAGTCTTGAATCGGCTTTTTCAGGAGAAAAGTGTATTTAAAAACACACTTTTTTATGAATGTAGACAGAATTCTTCCTCCCCCTCCTCCCCATCCTCCCCATCCTCCCACAAGGGTTTCAAGAGTTCCTTATAAGGGATAGCTTGTGGTTGGGGGGAGGCAGAAGGAAAAATCCTGCTTTGTCTGGGTTTTAGGCTTTTGACGCGGGAGCGCTTTTGATGCGGGAGCGCTTTTTTAGTAAAACGGTAATTGAAAGATTAATTCTTTTCATGCCTAATACCTAACACCTTTTTATCAGTTATAAGTTCCTCTTCCTCGTTAGCATCTTTTAGAACTTGAATAATATTAATAGGACTTACGCAAAGAAACCCGGTTTCTAGGATAAATCGTTGTTTTGAACAGTAAACTTCTAAGAGAAACCGGGTTTCTGGGTTTGCATGGCTTTAGTCCTGATTAAATAAATTCCACGTTAGTAGCTATTAATTTTTAATCTCAATTAACTTCTGTTGTTAAGTTTTGGTAAACAGAGCGATCGCCTAATTTTTTAGGATAAAAATTTTGTTCATAACTTAGCTACTACAACTTCATATTCATACATTTACTTATGATAAGCAAGACAAATTTTTCCGAGACTCTAAGAGCAAATGTATTGAATAGACTTCTCCCAAAATCACAAATAAAATCAACTATTGCGCATAAATATCAATTTTTTCCTCTACTACCTCTTTTAAAGAATTACCCTCAATTTAATTAATCTAATCTCGCGATAAATCTAACATTTCAAATATTTCTTGAAAATACATCCTGTCATTACTTAATATTTCCTCAACGCAATAATTAATCAACTGCTGCAACATCTTATCTTTTTTTGCCCAGTTAACATTACTCTCGGCTTCTTTGCTAATTTGCATAACACATTTAATATATGCTTCTTTCAAAAAATCATAACCAATATGACCATGAGATAGCCATCTCACAATCTCAAAAGATGTTTGATTAATCAGTTGAATATAAGTTTTATAATTGTGCTTAATTTCTGAAATTTTGCTATTAGATACACTACGTTTATCAATCAAGAAGTCTAACCAATCTTCTAACAAAAAATTTATTTCCCCAGAAGTTAATTCAATGAAATTTCTCCACAAAATACCTGATTCTATTTTTTGTAATAGGCTACTTTTAGTAGCAGCTAAACCAATAGTACAAGCTGAATATATTACCGACTTAAAAATTTGTTTAAATAAATTTGTGGCTATTTGGGGATTAGGTATTGTTGTATTTAGGTTAAAAAAATTACTGACTATATCGACTTCAAATAAATAGTTTTCTAATGAATGTCCTCGTGTTCTGATAATTCGTTTTTCTATATTATGTCGGGGAAAATTGTCTTGGAGTATTTGAGTTTGTTCATAATCCCAATCAAATAAATACAACTCCCGATCTATGAAAGCAATAAATCTCTGACTGTAAGGTTTATCAACTACACTATTGGCAATTTCCTCAACTTTTTCTTTATTACTACCTGTTCCTGATTCAGATTCAATTAAAGATGCTGCTGAATCTACAACAACCTGTTCGGTTAGTTCTGGTTTATCTATTTCATTTGCTAAATAAGAAAGCATTCTTTCTAGAAAATATTTATCATTTTTGCCTTCAACTAAAATATGTTTTTGACTACTATTGTTCAAGTAGATTCGATACTCTTTTGGAGTATATTTCGGACTGCTTTTTGCCATTATTATGATTCCTCTTCTTTTTAATTTTACTCATCTAATATTGTTGTAGAAACTATAACAATCCTGAAAAATTTGTCAGATTTTTTTTTCTCACGTCTGATTCCTGATTGCTATATTTAATAATTTTGAATTATTTGAGGTTCAAGTATTATTATTTCATCTTCATAGGTAGAAACTATAACAATCCTGAAAAATTTGTCAGATTTTTTTCTCACGTCTGATTCCTGATTGCTATATTTAATAATTTTGAATTATTTGAGGCTCAAGTATTATTATTTCATCTTCATAGGTAGAAACTATAACAATCCTGAAAAATTTGTCAGATTTTTTTTCTCACGTCTGATTCCTGATTGCTATATTTAAGAATTTTGAGTTATTTGAGGCTCAAGTATTATTATTTCATCTTCATAGTCAGCTCCTACTACTGGAGAATGAGTACAAGCAATAATTTGTTTATTACCTAACTGTTGAGAGATTTTTTCTAATAATTTACGTTGCCAATCTACATGAAGAGAAATTTCAGGTTCATCAATTAAAACTATTTCTTGTTCGCTCATCTGAGACGCGGCATATATCATCGTTAAAATTTGACGTTCTCCTGATGATAATGCTTGACTTATTCCAGGAAGAGGAGCCATACCATTCTGAAAATTGATGCCTAAAATTGGTAATTTTTTTAAGATAATTTCTATTTTTTTACTGTCTAAAAATGAGTTAACAGCAGCTAGATATTTCTCAATATTCTGAAAATAAGTTTTCTGTTCATCAGATATTTTTTGCAGTGCTTCTCTGTAGGTAATTAAAATTCTTACAGCAGCATCTTTAGATTCTTCATCAGCTTGAAATGATTCGACAGCAGTGCGGATATCTTCAGGCATTTGAAACTTTAGATCGTTACTCAGTTGTTTGATTTCTTCTAAAATTGAATTTGAGTCTTCTTCTACAGGTTTTGAATTTTTGGCATTAGAAAGAGCATTAAATATTTGAGGTAGAACGTTTCCTAAATATTTTTTTTGTGCTTGGTTTAGTTGATAAAAAGCTTGAAAAATTTCTAGGTTTGATACTTCCTCTATTTCAATAACAGATGGATAGTTAAGTAAGGGCACAAAGTCTCCAAAAATTTGGCGTGCAAAATGTGTTTTTAGTTGTTGCTTTTCTTCATCAGAAATTTCTGCTTGTGTTGATGCCCAAGTTTCTATCATACTTCTAAAAGCTGGAAAATAAGCTATTATTAATTTTTGTTTTGTAGAAGTTGCTAATTTTTGTTCTGACGATTGATTTGGAATATTATCACTTTTCAACATCTTTGGTATAGCTTCTGCAAAGATAGATATCCTTTGTAAAAGCTCTCTAGAAATATATTCTTTAGTTCCTTTAAATGGAATTTTTTTTTCTTCTACTCCATTCAAAGATAATATAATTTCCTCATCATTTCTATTCTTTTTTAACTCGACTTGACTTTCATCGCTCATCATCAAATTAATATAATCAAAATCAATAAAGGCAAATCTTTCATAATCTTCATTCAGTAAATTAGCAATAATATGTAGCAAAGTAGTCTTCCCTTTGCCATTTTTAGCAAATAAAACATTAACTCCTTGATGAAAATCTAAATTTATATCAAAAATTCCATAAATTCCTTTAGCTTCAAGGTGCTTTATATATACAGACATATTGTTATTACTCCTGTTGCAGGTTACATTCCTTTTATTGATTTTACTGAATATCAAAGATGAAAGGGCAATAAACCCGGTTTCTTATTTTGGTAGGTAAGTCCTGATTTATTGTGCATTATAATAAATATATGAGATGTCCTAAACTGATTAGATCAGCTTCTAAGTATCAATTTAGAACTGCTCAGTTTTATAGCATTCTTTTTTTAATTAGTATTAATGGCAAAACAACTTTCTTTAAACTTTAATAACCTAAGTAAATGTTTCTGGTAAAAATACTTTGCTATAGGAGCATTTTCTAAAGATTCTATAGAAGTATATTCTTTAGTTCTTTCGAATGGAAATGGAATTTTTTTTCTGCTCCTCCATTCAAAGATAATATAATCTCCTCATCATTTATATTACTTTTGAACTCGACTTGACTTTCATTACTCATCCTCAGATTAATATAATCAAAATCAATAAAGGCAGATCTTTCATAGTCTTCATTCAGTAAATTAGCAATAATATGTAGCAAAGTAGTTTTCCCTTTGCCATTTTTAGCAAATAAAACATTAACTCCTTGATGAAAATCTAAATTTATATCAAAAATTCCATAAATTCCTTTAGCTTCAAGGTGCTTTATATATATAGACATATTGTTATTACTCCTGTTGCAAGTTGCATTTATTCTACTTATTTTGCCGAATCTTAAATATATATCTTTATCTTACCGAAAAATAAAGGTATAAAGCTTCATAAGAAGAGGTAATTATTAATTATTAATTGTTAATTATTAATTGTTGATACAGCAAAGCTAACTTAAATTTAACTAAAAATTGGTACAGCTAAAGATTCATACATTTCACTAGAAAAAGGTTGAAAATCATCATGTTTTACTGTTAAGTGACAAAGCAATCTCATTTGTAACGGTGCTGGTGGTAAATTAACTCTATCTAATGTTACTTGAACTGAATCAGGATACTTTTTCACTAAGGGAAAAACATCATTTAATAAATATCGAGGGCAAAAACCTAAAAGGTAAAAATCTTTCGTGCGTAGCATTAAAGCATTTGAGTCATAATCGTTTTGCGCATCGTCCATTAAATACAAAGTTTCTCCTACCTCTAATTTTTTGATTCTGTCAATAGTTTCAGATGCCACATATCGCAAACCATGAGTAAAAAAATATAGATAATAAACACCATTTTTATCTTGTTCTGGAAAAGGAAAAACCTCATAATTATCTGTTACTTTTTTACCTCCGCTACGAGACAATAAAACCATCGGATTATCTTCTGTTTCTGAGAGATTTTGCCAGCTAATAAAATCTGGATAATCTGGTCTAGTTCTCTTCATAATTCTATGAGAAAATACAGGCAATAATTCCTGAGAGCGATAAACTTTATCAAATTCATTTAAAGACCAAATACCAGAAAAACAAAATTTTTTAGCTTCTTCTGCACCTCTAAGGTAAACAAACTCATACCAATTATTTTCATAAGTTAAAGAACCGACAGGAAACCAAGCACGAGTAACGGAATCTTGCCAAGCTAAGAATAATTTTTTCATTGCAAATTTTCTCTTATTTGTAAAAGTCTATTTTGATTAATTGTCAGAATTGTTTGGGCAAATTCAATAGAAATTTCAGAGATATAATTTTTAGGTATTCGTTCAAATAAAGACAATGTATCCTCTGCTGATATATTGGCTAAATTTTGGAGCCAAATTAGAGCAGCTTGGGGATATTTTTGTGCTGCTTTTTCAAATACATCTAGTGTCAACATAGCTTTCTTATCTCCTATTTTATCATAAATTGCTGACCTGGATTTAGCTGCATAATTTTTGACAATTTTATTATTGATTTGATTCTGTTTTTTGGAGTCTAATAATTCTCTACCGAGACTAGATGCGTGGTCAAATGTTGGAGCTAAATTTGCTTCTAAATTTACTAAATTATTGACAATAAATCCCCAATTTTCGTGATGTCTATCAGTGTTACCTATCCAAGCATCTAATAATAAGTAACCAACAAAAGTTTCTATTGCTGTTTCAATACCTTCAGGAGGTTTCCAGTTTAAAGGTAAATTGATAGAATTATTAGCGATCGCTTCAACGACAATATCAAGAGTATGTTCGGAAACTTTATAATTATTAGAACTAAATTCGGGATAACTTTCGTCTATTTTTACTAAAATTTTGTTGCCAAGAATAAGAGTCTTATTTTGTGGCAAAAAGGAAGGTGAAATTGTGCCTAAATAGCCTTTCCAAATTGCTAATTCATAATGTGCATGAGGCAGTTTAAGTAATTCACATAATTCTGATGCTATTTTTTCTGACCAAGCTTCCCCTGTATTATATCTAGCTTTTTTATATAGATAATTAAGTTCATCCTCGCGATACCAAAATTTATCCTTAGTTCCAAGTTGTTCAGTTTATAAGATTGAATCTTCTGGAACTTCAATAATGTCAAATAAATCGCACATTAGTAACTATATAAATCCTCAATAGGTTGTCATATTTTATCAAAATAATTGGCTCTAAAACCCCGCCTTTTAAGGCGAAATATTTTTGGAGCCTTGCTCTAATTCCCGTTACAAAAATAACTTCTGACTTCTGACTTCTAACTTCGTTAACCGTAGGGGTTTGGTTTCCAAATCCCATTTTGGCGCTTGGTTTGGAGAAGAGAATTTTCATTATCAAATTCGGCACTCATCTAAACTCTAAATTGAAGGCAGTTTGATCTTTTTTTTCTCTGAAAATATCTAATATTAGAAAAAATAGTGCGATAGCTTATTATGAAAAGTTTTTAGCTCCCTAGCCCTAAATTTTGGGGTGGAGAATGAAAACTCCCTGGGGTTTGGAGACCAAATCCCTACAGTTTTTTTCAGAAATAATTTCATATTGCTATATTAATTTTTAATCTAAATTAACTTCTGTTGTTCAGTTTTAATAGAGAGAGCGATCGCCTGAATTTTCTGCTATGAAAATTTTGTTTAGGAGTTAGAGATAGGAATTTCATATTCATACATTAAATCCCTAAATATCTAAATCAAATTTCAACTGATTACCTTGAGTTTCTTTTTGTTTTTCTGCGGACTTCAAAACTTCATAACTCAGCTTAATATCTAATCGTTTTTTCTCTTTTAAAATTTCTTGGATAGTTACTATGGAAATTTTATCCATACTTTGACTCATAAATTTACTTTGGTAGATTCCTACTGCTTTAGCAGTTTTTATCATTGCCTTAGTTGGCGCTTTTAGAGTAATAAAAATACCCATAGCTGCTCCTTCTAAAGTTAGAGTTCCTTGCAAATCACGAATATCTCCAGATTTAATATTTCCAGATTTTACCTGCAAAATAACTTTCTCAGATTCGTCTTGATTTCCTTGAAAATAAACCACACCATCAATACCTCTATCTGCACCTTTTTTTTGATTAATTATGGCGCGGTTATTTGTGTAAGTAAGTAACGCCCATTTTTCAAATTCTTTGCAAGTCCGGTCGTCTTTTTTATTAGCTAATACTATAGCTGAATCCATATCTTTAGGAATACCATTTAATTCTATTTGTTCTAAAAAACCTTGACCAAAACTATCTTCAAGACGTTTAATAATTAAACTAATACTCTGATAAGTAATATCAATTCCTATCCAGTGACGACCTAATTTTTGGGCGACGGCAACCGTAGTTCCACAACCGCAATAAGCATCTAAAACCACGTCTCCTTCATTGCTGCTAGCTTTAATAATACGTTCTAATAACGCCTCTGGTTTTTGGGTGGGATAACCTAATATCTCTGACTGTTTTTGTCCTAATGGCATAATATCTATCCAGAGGTTATCTACTTCCGATCCCTCATAATCTTCCAGGAAATTTTTTCTTCTTGGCTTTCCATTCCTAGTAAAATATAACTTTCCTTGTCGATCTAATTCTTCCAGTTTCTCCCGATTCATCATCCATCCATAAACAGGTAAATAACCTTTATATTCGTAACGTAAATTTTCTCTAGCCATCATTGCAGGCAACTCAACCGGTTCTGATTTATATCTTCTGCCTTTTTCATCAATTTTATTATATTTTTTTTCAAGCTCTTGGCGACTTAATTTAGTCTTGGGAGTCTCAAAAAAGTAGCAATCTGATTTACTGTAAAAAAATATAATGTCGCAATTATTTGCAAAACGCTGCATTTGATACTGCGAACCTTTTTTAGTAAAATTTCTTTTCCATGTTATTTCATTCAAAAAATATCCTCCTTGACTACAAAAAATACTATCTAAAACTAATTTTAAATAATGACTAGCTGTAGGGTCGCAATGAAGATAAAAACTACCTGTTGGTTTTAAGACTCGATAAATTTCTGCTATTCGTAAAGTCATACTAATCAAATAAGCAAGTAAACTATCTTTGCCTAAAACTTTTGTTAAACCTGCGATTAAATCAATACTTTGAGAAGTAAATTTACCTTGATAATTTTCCAGGATTTCTGCTAACCCTTGATTGGCAAAATTATTCCAACTCCAAGTATCAATAAAAGCTTGTGCTTGTGCCCTATCTTCCCGACCAATATTATTATAAATTTGATAATAATTACGCTGAGAATTAAACGGCGGGTCTAGATAACATAAATCCACAGATTCATCTTTAATATATCTGCGTAAAACCTCTAAATTATCACCGTAAAAAAGTTTATTTACCATCTGAATAATTTTCCTTAATCTGATTTTAAATAGAATGAAATAAGAGACTAATAGCTTCTTTTCTTAAAGTTGATATAAATAGAATATAACTATACAAAGTTAGCGCGATCGCAACTTCATATTCATAGCATTTACTATAATAAGCAAGATGATTTTTTCTAGGCTAAGTATTATTTTTTTTAATATTTACTGAATTTGACAGTACCTTATATTACTATAAATAAATAGATGAGGTGTCCCGAACTGCACGGGAAGTTATGGCATAGTTGAGATACTGTGCGCCTGTTAAAGCATTAAACTTGTCTAGGGGAGGTTATCAACCTACCCCTACTTTTGTAAGAGCATTCAGCTATTAGCTGTCAGCTCTCAGCAATAAAACTCTGCTCTTAAAACAATGCTTTATAAACATCTTTCTTAAGATAAAACTTGATAAAACAGAGAAGTTAAAAGTTATGTATTTGCTATTAAAATCAATTTTTGCCTTCTTCCTTCTTCCTTAGCTGATAGCTAACCGCTGAATGCCTACTTACTTTTGTATTATAAAATGGCAAAACAACTTTCTTTAAACTTTAATAACCTAAGTAAATTTTCCTGGGAAAAATACTTTGAAAATGCCAGAAAAATTGAACCATATTTTAGTTCAAGTCAAGGTATTTTATTTGAGGCAGACTGCCTGAAAATTTTACCGAATATCAAAGATGAAATTGCTGATGTAATTTTTGCAGATCCTCCTTTTAATCTAGATGGCAAAACAACTTTCTTTAAACTTTAATAACCTAAGTAAATTTTCCTGGGAAAAATACTTTGAAAATCCCAGAGAAATTGAACCATGTTTTAGTTCAAGTCAAGGTATTTTATTTGAGGCAGACTGCCTGAAAATTTTACCGAATATCAAAGATGAAATTGCTGATGTAATTTTTGCAGATCCTCCTTTTAATCTAGGCAAAAATTATGGCAATAAATCTAATGACTCTCTGGCAGATAGTGAATATTTGAACTGGTGTTTTGCTTGGATAAATGAATGTTGTCGCATCCTTAAACCTGGTGGTAGTTTATTCATTTATAACTTGCCTAAATGGAATATATTATTAGGCTCTCATCTGATAAATTGTGGTTTAACTTTTCGCCATTGGATAACTATTAATTTGAAAGTTGGAATGCCAATATCTGGTAGACTTTATCCCAGTCATTACAGTCTTTTATATTATTCTAAAGGTAAGCCAAAAGTATTTAGAAAAATTAGAACTCCTAATTTCAGTTATCAGTTATCAGTTATCAGTTATCAGTACCTCAAAAATGTTGACTACGAATATCTGTTACCTATTTCCCATCGGTACTTTGAGATTTTTAACACCGAAAACTGCTTCAAAGCTAGTAGTAGCAAAAGAAATACTTGAAGAGGTTCAAAATAACTGAAACCTAGATATATCAAAAAATGGTTAATTTTATGTAAAAACATTACTGTATAAGGTTAAAACCTTATTTTTAACCAATTTTTTCCTAAAGCCCTGCTATTCCCGGTTTTATACAATTATAGTTTGGTAACGTTATTGTTAAAAATTGGTATTAAAAATAGTTATTTTCATGTCTAGTTTACCAGGAGATTTAATTATCGATCCATTTGGTGGAAGTGGTACAACTTATGCAGTTTGTGAAGCAAATAATCGAAATTGGATTGGTATAGAAATCCAAAATTGTGATGTAATTATTGAGAGGTTAAGTGAAGGAAATTTAGATTATCATCACAATAATGATTATGTTGAATGTTAATTCTTTGCTCTTCTTAATCCTGTTTTTGATTAATTTTCAAATTCCTAAATATCTAAGTTAAATTTCAACTGATTACCTTGAGTTTCTTTTTGTTTTTCTGCGGACTTCAAAACTTCATAACTCAGCTTAATATCTAATCGTTTTTTATCTTCTAAAATTTCTTCGATGGTTACTATTGAAATTTTATCCAGACTTTGACTCATAAATTTACTTTGGTAGATTCCTGCTGTTTTAGCAGTTTTTATCATTGCTTTAGTTGGGTCTTTTAAAGTAATAAAAATCCCCATAGCTGCTCCTTCTAAAGTTATAGTTCCTTGCAAGTCACGAATATCTCCAGATTTAATATTTCCAGATTTTACCTGCAAAATAATTTTCTCAGGTTCGTCTTTATCTCCTTGAAAATAAACCACACCATCAATACCTCTATCTGCACCTTTTTTTTCATTAACTATGGCGCGGTTATTTGTGTAAGTAAGGATAGCCCATTTTTCAAATTCTTTGCGAGTACGGTCATCTTTTTTATTAGCTAATGCTATAGCTGAATTCATATCTTTAGGAATACCATTTAATTCTATTTCTACTAAAACACCTTCACCAAAAGTATCTTCAAGACGTTTGAGAATTAAACTAATACTCTGATAAGTAATATCAATTCCTATCCATTTTCGATCCAGACGTTGTGAAACCGCAACAGTAGTTCCACAACCACAATAAGCATCTAAAATTACATCTCCTTGATCGCTACTAGCTTTAATAATACGTTCTAATAAAACCTCCGGTTTTTGTGTAGGATAACCAAGGCGTTCTTTAGATTGTCTATTTAAAGCAGAAATAAACCACCAATCTTCAGGGACTTTCCCCAAGGGATTAATTTTATATTCTTTTCCCTTAACAATTTTTCTTCCACTTTTAACATAACCTCCATCACTTTCATAAGGAACTCGAATAGCATCACTAAAAAATTTAAAATCTTTGCTTTTAGTATATAAAAAAATTACATCATGTTTTTTAGGAAAACCATTTCGAGGTCTACCTCCTAATTTATAGCACCAAATAATTTCATTTTGAAAATCTCCACCTTGAGGGCAAAAAACTGCATCTAATACTCATTTTAAATAGTGACTCGCTGTCGGGTCGCAATGGAGATAAAAACTACCTATTGGTTTTAAAACTTGATAAATTTATGCTACTCGTAGAGTCATACAAATCAAATAAGCAAGTAAACTATCTTTGCCTAAAACTTTTGTTAAACCTACGATCAAATCAATACTTTGAGAAGTAAATTTACCTTGGTAATTTTCCATAATTTCTACCAACCCTTGATTAGCAAAATCATCCCAAGTCCAAGTATCAATAAAAGCTTGTGCTTGCGCCCTATCTTCCCCACCAATATTATTATAAATTTGATTATAATTACGCTTAGAATTAAACGGCGGGTCTATATAACATAAATCTACAGATTCATCTTTAATATGTCTGCGTAAAACCTCTAAATTATCACCATAAAAAAGTTGGTTTACCACTTGAATAATTGCCCTCTCTATAAATCACATATTACCAATAATAAATGTTATACTATCATAACTTGCGCAAAGTTACCTTGTAGGGGCGAATTGCATTTGCCCTTTACAGATGGTTATTCGATATTTTGCGTAATTCCTGACTATAAAATTAGACAATAACTAAAGTAATAAAAAATTGCTTAGGATATAGACCGATGATCAATCTTAAACAGCGGAAATGTTTTTCCATTTCTTCCCTGTTCCCTGTTCCCTATTATAACTAATAACTAAAATGACCAAAACTTTCGATTTCCAAGAAGAATATGACATCATCGTAGTAGGCGCCGGACACTCCGGTTGCGAAGCTGCCCTTGCCACCGCACGCCTCGGTTGCCACACGCTCCTACTCACTCTCAACCTCGATAAAATTGCCTGGCAACCATGCAACCCCGCTGTTGGGGGACCCGCAAAATCTCAACTTACCCACGAGGTGGATGCTTTGGGTGGAGAAATAGGCAAAATGGCAGACCGCACCTATCTGCAAAAACGCATTCTCAATTCTTCTCGCGGACCTGCTGTTTGGGCGTTACGCGCTCAAACTGACAAACGGGAATACGCGACTGTTATGCGTAATATTGTGGAAAACCAAGAAAACCTCCGAGTCCGGGAAAGTATGGTGACAGATTTAATTTTGGGAGACAACGACGAAATTATTGGAGTAGAAACTTACTTCGGTGTCGCTTTCAAATGTCAAGCTGTCATCCTTACTACCGGAACTTTCCTAGGTGGAGTTATTTGGGTAGGCAATAAGTCGATGCCAGCGGGACGTGCCGGAGAATTTCCGGCGATCGGTTTGACTGAAACCCTCAATAAACTTGGTTTTGAAACCGGACGCCTGAAAACGGGTACTCCTGCCAGAGTTGATAAACGTTCCGTTGACTACACCGATCTGGAACCTCAACCAGGGGATGAAAAGGTGCGTTGGTTTAGTTTCGATCCGGAAGTTTGGGTGGAACGGGAACAGATGTGTTGTTATCTGACGCGCACTACTCCAGAAACTCACAAATTAATTCGCGATAATTTGCATTTGTCTCCTGTTTACGGTGGGTGGGTGGATGCAAAAGGTCCGCGCTATTGTCCGAGTATTGAGGATAAAATTGTGCGGTTTGCTGATAAAAGTAGTCATCAAATATTTATTGAACCCGAAGGGCGTGATATTCCTGAACTTTATATTCAGGGGTTTTCTACTGGTTTGCCTGAGAAATTGCAATTACAAATGTTGCGCAGTTTGCCTGGTTTGGAAAATTGTGTAATGTTGCGGCCTGCTTATGCCGTGGAATATGATTTTTTGCCAGCGACTCAATGTTATCCGACGTTGATGACTAAGAAAATTGAGGGGTTATTTTGTGCTGGTCAAATTAATGGTACGACTGGATATGAAGAGGCAGCAGCTCAAGGTTTTGTAGCGGGAATAAATGCCGTTAATTTTGTTAATAATCAAGACATGATTATTTTCCCCAGAGAACAAAGTTATATTGGTACTTTGATTGACGATTTATGTACAAAAGATTTGCGCGAACCCTATCGAATGTTGACGAGTCGTTCCGAATATCGTTTGATTTTACGGTCTGATAATGCCGACCAAAGACTAACACCTTTAGGTCGAGAAATTGGTTTAATTGATGACCGTCGGTGGGAGTTATTTGAGAGGAAGCAAACTAATATTAATGCTGAAAAATCTCGGTTAAATTCAACTCGAATTAAAGAATTAGAAGAGGTAGCTATTAATATTGTTGCCGATACTCAGACAAAAATTAAAGGTTCAATTACTTTAGCAGATTTGTTGCGCCGACCTGGTTTCCATTATGTGGATTTGGAAAAGTATAATTTGGGGAATTTAGACTTGAAATTAGTTGAAAAAGAAGGAGCCGAAATTGACATTAAATATTCCGGTTATTTGCAAAGACAACAAAATCAAATCGACCAAATTAGTCGGCAAGAAAATAGAAAACTGCCTGCTAACTTAGATTATTTTGCTATTTCTACTTTGTCGATGGAAGCGCGGGAAAAATTGTCAAAAGTTCAGCCATTAACTATTGGGCAAGCGTCTAGAATAGGAGGAGTAAATCCAGCGGATATTAATGCTTTATTGGTTTATTTGGAAGTGCAATATCGACTCTTAGAATTCAAAAGTCAAAAGTCAAAAGTCAAAAGTTAGGAGCTTTTGTAGGGTGCGTTAATGAAATGTAACGCACCATCTAAAATGTTAATTTTCGGTGTGTTATACTAAGCAAATAGAGAATTCTACAGTTAATTTTCGGTGTGTTACTGTTTTGGGTTAGGTAGACCGTAGTAGGGGCGAATGGCTATTCGCCCCTGCAATGACAGAAAAAGGTTTTTTCCCCATGTTTTTGCCTTTTTTTTAATTACTCCTTCTTCCTTACTTCATACTATTATGGGTAAGTTTAGTAGAACGGTATGAGGTGCGAACTAATGCCCACAGAAATACAGGCGGTTAAATGTTTTATTTGGTGCCAAAGAATTACACAAATGTATTTACCAATTTCTCTAGTTAGACTAGATGAAAGAAGTAATAATATTTTCATTCTCGCAGGTGAAGATATCGAAGTTTTAATTGACAGAAATGGAGAAGTAACAATTCTATGAATCATCCTAATTTTCAAACCATGAATGAATCAGAATTACGAGCTTATGTATTAGCTCATCGAGACGATACCGAAGCATTTTATGCCTTAGCAGATCGCCTGACATCTAAACCAGGGCGTAAGTTATCTGACGAAGATTTAGAGAGATTACCGGAAATTTTGGCAGAAATCAAAAAACAAAAACCATAAATCGTCCGAACGATAACCCTGTAGAGACCTTCCATGGAACCTCCCTACAATGTGGTGTAATCGTATTGATAGAAGAAGAGATGTTAAATAACTACTCTGGTAGCCAATCTTCATCCAATACCTGTTCCAGAGAATAAGGGTTAATTTCTGGTAATTGAAGTCTCGATTTAGCTTGAGCAATTTTTCTAGCTTTGCCATAAAGATAGTTAAGTCGTTCAGCTAAATGATTTCGTAAATTTGTTGTGATTTTTAATTCTAATTGAGTCCGAAAAGTTAAAATTTCTCCATGCCAATGCCTGGAGTTATTAGCTATTTCTTCCTCCCAATATTGATAAAGTAGTAAATGTTGAATAATTAAAATAACGAAACTTTCAACAGCACTTTTTTCACTTCTACCCAAGGCTTCTAATTCTTCAATTAAGTTCTCATAATCTAGGTTTTCTAACTGACGATTATTTAGTAGTTTGATTGTTTCTTCTAACCACAGAAAATAATCTACCTCATACAGTAATTTTAGATCGGTAATTTGATTAACCATATTTTATGTCTATTTGTGAAAAAGTTAGCGATCGCGCCACAAAAATTTCGATATAAGATTAATAAACCATATCGTGAGTGCCAATATCAATCAAAATAATAACTTCTTCTGTGGTATTTTTATCAATCTCTAAAGAAAAAACTATCCTACAATCATAACCACAAGAAAAAGCTTTTAACCCTAATAATTTACCTTGTAATGAGTGAGTGCTTAAAGAAGTTGCAAAAATGTCTTCTTGCATTAACTTTATTGTTTGAAGAATTTTTTGCTCAAGTTGAGAATTTCGCTTCACAAATTTACGAAATGACCGTTTAAATCTTGGGGTTAAAACAATTTCTCTGATTAATCTTCTGTTAAAGTTGCTTGTAACTCAGTGATAATATTTTCTATAGGTTGAGATTGTAATTCTCCTCTATGAAAAGAGGCGATCGCTTCTTTTGCTGCTTGAGCTATTTCCTCTCGATTAGCTTCAATCATTTGATTTTTAACAATTTCTAATAACATTTCTCTTTGTTCAACGGAAAGTTGGTTAACTATTATAAGAGCCTCTTCTAGTGTTGCCATAATCTATACTATCCTAATTTAATTACTATTATTTTCCCTAAATTATAACTTAGTTTGGTTAGAGTTTAGTAGGGGACTGTTTCATCCCTTGCTTTATTAAACTCAGACAAATTGACAGAAATGGTGAGGTAAAAATTCTATGAATCATCCTATTCTTCAATTAAGTTTTCATAATCTAGGTTTTCTAATTATAGAAGATAATTAATCGAAAACGAAAAATAGCAATCCCGTAGGGGTTTGGTCTCCAAACCCTTTCTGGATATTTCATCGTGATTTATAACAGCTTTCATAAAAATAGAAGATAATTAATCGAAAACGAAAAATAGCAATTTCGTAGGGGTTTGGTCTCCAAACCCTTTCTGGATATTTCATCGTGATTTATAACAGCTTTCATAAAAATAGAAGATAATTAATCGAAAACGAAAAATAGCAATTTCGTAGGGGTTTGGTCTCCAAACCCTTTCTTGATATTTCATCGTGATTTATAACAGTTTTCATAAAAATAAAAGACAATTTCAAGAACTATGAAATCTATGTTTAATCGTTGGAGGTTTCAGACGTATTTCTGCTATGAAATGTAACTGTGCAAGTAAGCAAAAGTAGCTTTAGATGCTCCAATGCTACTTCAATTTCTAATTGCTGATCTAGACTAAAAAGACCATACACAGAACATCCATAGTTGGAGTTAGGTTCCTGTGGAGATTTAACTACGATTTTGCATTCCATTAAAAGCTCCTGTAAATGCTCTAGTGTCATTTCCACTTCCAGCTTTTTTTCTGAAGTGAAAACCCCAGTTACAGCTATTCCTCCTTTAGATTGTGGTTTTTTTTCGGTAAGGGAAGTGTCAAGAAGTTCTTCAGAAAATTGGGCAACGGTGCTACTGTCACTATTTTCCCAATCAACCAGGCAGTTCCATTCTTTTATTCCTACAACCTCACATAAGCTTTGAAAATTTTTAACCGAAATAGGTTTGCCACTAATAAAACGTTTCAAGGTTGATTCGGAGACGTATGCTTCCCAGCACCACTGCCGTTCTATTTTATTCCAACCTTTTTTCTTTCTGGCTGTATCAATCATTTCTATACCTTCTTTGTTCAGTTTTATTGAACTTGCTTTTCGTCCCATAACTCCATAGCTTGAAATTTTTATTTAAGTTTTAAACTACTACTACTGCATTTTTTTTAGCACACTTAGCTAAAAAATGTATGGTCATTATTGGTTTATAAAAAGGTCATAATGATTAGGAAAATTTGAACAAAATCAATACCTTTTTGGAATTACTCCTTAGGCTATTTATTATTAAAATAATTTTTGTAAGTTGTCGATCTTCGACAACTTTTTTCAATATACAACTTTTTTAAGTAATGGTGCAAAATTAATTTTTTAGTTTGAGATAGGGAAGAAAGAACCTGAAAACTAAAACAGGTAAGGGATAACAGGGAATAAACAAAATGTGTAATAATTTTTCATAGGCACTTAAGTTGTCAATTATCGAGAAAATATTTCATAGGCACTTAAAGTTGTCGATTATCGACAACTTTAATAGCTCATCTGTACTATACTAATATTTGTAAGACTAATCTCTATTGTGTTCGCCAAGCGATGGTTTTTATCTCCATAAAATGATTTAGTTCTATGACTCCAGTATTTTAGTCAAACTACTACTACTGACTTTTAATACTGTCTAACTGCATAACAACTACTTAGGTTCTCCGAATCCTAAAATAAGCAATCTTAGTTCCATGACTCCAGTCTTTTGGTTAAGCTACTACTACTACTTATCCAGAGTCGAGTCCTAAATGTTTAACGGTTATTCGGTAAAATCAGTTCAATATTCCCAAATTTGCCTCACTAACTCTTACCTAAAATTGAGGCAAAGTTGAACTATTTTTTTATTCAGTATTAGTTAAAGTGAAAATTAAGTAGCTTGACCTTTAATACTGGAGAATAATAATGGGAAATAACAACTTTCCAGAAAACCAAAAACAAACAACTTATACCGAAGTCCAGGAAACTAGACCTATTAATGTAATAGATCAAATTACCCACTTGGCAATAGAAAATCAAGAAGTTGGTTTGATAGTTGGTAGTGCCATTGGTACTTCCATCATTATTTGCGCGATCGCCCACTCAGCAGCAAAACTAATCCGCGCCGTTCGTGGATAAACGTTTCCCTAGGGTATTGATATGGGGCGACTTGCGAGTTGCCCTACTGCTATGTTTTTGCCTTTTTTTAAATATTTACCCCTTTTTTCCTTCTTGCTTCTTCCTTTGTGATTGATTATGTTGGGTTTCGTACCTCAACCCAACCTACATGAGTAGCGATCGCTTCTCTACAAGAAAGAAATCAGTCCGGTAGGGTGCGTTTTCGGCTAAGAGCCGACATGGAAAGCGGAGCATTCCGTAAGGAAAACATTGCGTGACATGAAAATGAAATGTAACCCACCACGTAATTAGGAAAATTTCACTATTTATCTCCCACAACTGGGTGCTTCAGAGAATGAATTGATTATTGCTCCATACGCAACAGTCGGAAAATTCCACTATTTATCTCCCACAACTGGGTGCTTCATAAAATGAATTGACTATTGCTTCATACGCAACAGTCGGAAAATTTCATTATTCATCTCCCATAACTTGGTGCTTCAGAGAATGAATTGACTATTGCTCCATACGCAACAGTCGGAAAATTCCACTATTTATCTCCCACAACTGGGTGCTTCAGAGAATGAATTGATTATTGCTCCATACGCAACAGTCGGAAAATTTCATTATTCATCTCCCGTAACCGGGTGCTTCAGAAAATGAATTGACTATTGCTCCATACGCAATAGAGGAAAAATTTCACTCCCATGACTGGGTGCTTCAGAAAATGAATTGACTATTGCTCTATACTCAATAGAGGAAAAATTTCACTCCCATAACTGGGTGCTTGAGAAAATGAATTGACTATTGCTCCATACGCAATAGAGGGAAAATTTCACTCCCATAACTGGGTGCTTGAGAAAATGAATTTATTATTGCTCCATACGCAATAGAGAAAAATTTCACTACTCATCTCCCACAACTGGGTGCTTGAGAAAATGAATTTATTATTGCTCCATACGCAATAGAGAAAAATTTCACTACTCATCTCCCACAACTGGGTGCTTCAGAAAATGAATTGACTATTGCTCTATACTCAATAGAGGAAAAATTTCACTCCCACAACTGAGTGCTTCAGAAAATGAATTGACTATTGCTCCAGAAAATGAATTGACTATTGCTCCAATAGAAACCCGGTTTATATAAAAAGTCCCACCATACAACATCTACCTCCGAGAAACCCGGTTTCTTAAACACTGGAAATAAACTGATAACTGATAACTCAATTTACTCTTCGCATTCCAAAAGATTAAACTTACTAACAGGATAATCTAACGGCAAAAACGTATAACCCAATGGCGAACAACTAGACTTAACAACCTGAGTAAAACTAATTTTTGACTCTTGCCGATCGCCATTCCCCAAAAAACTTATATCTCCCGTTGCACCGTAAGAACTAAAATCTTCACTTGCTAAAGCTTGTTGTAAAGCAATGCGATTTAATTCCTTTCGTTCCGGGAGAGACTCCAAAGCCGTAATCAAAGCCTGAACAGAATCATAAGCAAAAGCTGTACGCCAACTCACAGCACCACCCCAAAGTTCCTTTGCTTGCTGAGGAAAATCTAGATTAGGACTATTTAAACTGTGCCAAGGTGTAGCTACCACAAGCTTTCCCTCAGCTTCATCAGCACCAAACTTGAGAGTATAATCATTATAAAGACTATCTCCAGCAACGATCGGTAAATTCAACTGCCAATTTGCTTTGATTACCTCTATTCCCTTAGATAAATTGAAAATATCCGGCAATAATACTATAGCTGTAGCCTCTTGTTTATCTGCTCTATCTATCGCAGCACTAGCATTAAAAGCAGTTCTCGATAAATCAAATTTCTCATCCAAATCTTTAACTACTTTGCCACGACCTGCGGTGAAACTCAGACTAAATTGATTCTTGAGAGATTCACTGTAAACATCATTAGGAATATGAAACAAAGCCACTTTTGGCTGTTCATCTTCAGACTGACTAATTAGGTAACTCGCCATTGCTTGAGCTATCGTCGCATCAGATGGAATCATCCGAAAGAAAAAATTATTGCGATTAGATAACATCGAACTATTAGCAGTAGGAGCAATTAATACCAATTGATTTTCTTCATAAGTTTGAGCTACTTCCATAGTAATTTGACTAGAAAGATGACCAACTACAGCTAAAACTTGACCAGTTGCAGCCAAATCATTTGCTCTAATCACAGCTTGTGCAGAAGAATTTACATCATCAGCAATAATCACAATTAAACCCTTACCTCCGATCCGGCGTTCGCGGAGCGTTGCGTCAGCAGTATCGCTTTGGTTAATTTCCTCTTGAGCTTGAGCAACTCCCCGCAATATTTCCAAACTATAGTTGAAAGCGCGTGACTCACCAGTTATTGGTACTGCAACAGCTATAGTATAAGCTTCAGTATTGTTAGCCGCCAATTTAGCATTATTCAGGTAAATCAGAATTTCTGGATCGTTAATTTGTTTGTTTCTAGCTGCTTCTAAGAGCATGACTGCCTGCAAATAATTACCATCAGCAAAAGCTTTTACTCCTTTTTCTTTATCTTTTGCTGCCGAACCAGGAATCAGAATTTCTTCGCCACAACTTAACTTGTCATCAAACTTTAAAGGGCAAGTTGTTGGTGCTTCAGGTAAAAAAGCAATGACAACAGCTATTACTCCCAGTGTAAATAGAGAAATCTTGCCTAACCATTTGTTAGGTTTAGGTTTAGTTTTTTGAGATTTACCCTGGAAATTAAGTAGTTTTAGCTGGAGTAGTCGCGAATAATACTTGTTTTCTGTTACAGCAGTCGGTTGTTGTTTTTGAGTAGGTAGAAGTTCAACTTCTGTTTCTGTTTCTACTTGTTGTTTGTAAGTAGCAAGACGTTCCAGAATATCTTCAGTTGTTTGGGGACGACACTGAGGCAAATTTTCCATCATCTCATCAATTAAGTCTGCCAACTCTTGTGAGATGTGAGTAGCACGATCTCGCCACATTAATCTACCAGTTTGAGGTTCTGTGGGCAACTTGGTAGGTTTTTCAGCAGTTAGTAAGTAAACTAGAGTCCGACCAATAGCAAAAACATCCGACTGTCTTGTTACTTTGCCTTCATATTGTTCTGGGGATGTATAACCTTGAGAAATAATTCCAGTGACATCTTTACCTTCTACTTGTTTTACATAAGTTTCTGTAACTTGCCTCATAGCGCCAAAGTCAATTAATGCTAGTTGACCCCACTCTTGTTTTGGCGACTGTTGCCGATCTGCTATATGATTTTTTTTCTTCTCAAGTTCCCTTTTGTCGCCCTCTGTTGTTCCAAGTGTTTCTGTATTATTTCCTTGTTGTGCAACATTTTTTGGAGTCAGTGAGATTGGAGATAAATTTTCGGCATTCGTAACTTCTTTATCTTTTGACTCAACTTGGCTATTCTGTGACAAATTTTCAGATACTATCTGTTGTACAATAGTAGGATTTTGGTTTTGTACTGTTGAGGTACGCAGCATAATATTTGTTGGTTTAATATCCCGGTGGATACAGTGATGCTGATGGAGCTTGCTAATAATTTCTACTAATTGTGTTAGCCAAGCGATCGCTTGCTCTTCTTCTATAGATTGATTGTGATGATTGTGTTTGAGCCATTCAGATAAATTGATACCCTCAATTTTTTCCATTACCAAACAGTGTAATAGTCCCACACCTTCCGTTGACTCAATAAAGTATGCCTCTGGTTCCACTTTTGGCAATCCAAGATCGTGCAATTCTTTTAAAACATTTGCCTCTTGTTCAAACAGAGCAATGACTTGCTCCATTTCTTCATCATCTATTGCTTTTGGAACTTGCAATATTTTCAGAATTTTTCTTGTACCACCATCATCAACTTCCCAAGTTTGACCAAAACCAGAGTCTCCTAGTAATTGAATTGCTTGATAGCGATTTTGTAATATTTGTCCAGGATTAATCATTTGAAAAAAGGTGAATTATTTAATTATTAATTATTCGGTAAGGAAAAAAGCTATTTTGACTACGAAAATTTGACACCACTAAAAAATTGGGAACAATTATTAAGAGATAAAGTTGACAGAATTATTGATGAAAATTCAGATCAGATATCTGATCTTCTGTACGAAGAGAGTTTCTTAGAACCACTCTAAAAAATTATCAATCAACTAATGAGTCAGTACCTCTGCTGACTATTTCCTATAGAATTTTTCCGAGTTTCTCAACTTTCACATGCATTAGTATCTGGGGAAGTCGGGAAATCTAAATGCTCCGTTAGTATCTCCTAGTCTAATCAGATAATAATCGCCTCTAAAAAATTATCAATCAACTAATGAGTCAGCAGAGGTACTGACTATTTCCTATAGAATTTTTCCGAGTTTCTCAACTTTGACAAAATTAGGATCTGAGGAAGTCGGGAAAATTTTACTCAGTTAATATCCGCGAGTCTTCTCAGAGAATAGTCGCCTCGGAAAAATTCTCAATCAACTAATGAGTCAGCAGAGGTACTGACTATTTCTGGCAGAATTTTTCCGAGTTTCTCAACTTTGACATGCATTAATATCTGGGGAAGTCGGGAAATCTAAATGCTCCGTTCGTATCTCCTAGTCTAATCAGATAATAATCGCCTCTAAAAAATTCTCAATCTACTAATTAGTCAGCAGAGGTAACGACTATTTCCTATAGAATTTTTCCGAGTTTCTCAACTTTCACATGCATTAGTATCTGAGGAAGTCGGGAAATCTGAATGCTCAGTTCATATCTATTAGTCTCCTCCCACAATAGTCACCTCTGAAAAATTATCAAAATAGTAAATCTTCCCCAGGGGTACTGACTATTTCTTGCAGAATTTTTCCTCATTTCTCAACTCCCAGAAAATTTAGTATTTGCCGAAGTCGGGAAGTCTGAATGCTCAGTAGATATCTGTTAGTCTCCTCCCATAATAGTCACCTCTGAAAAATTATCAAAATAGTAAATCTTCCACAGAGGTACTTATCATCTATTCCCATATTATTCTGTTGGAATTGAAACAACTTCTAATTTTTTCTCCTGTGGTAAAACATGACTCATTACCTGAGTCACAAAAGACTTCAAGAAATTATTCTCTTGAGTCTTGCTAAATACACCTTGAATAATTTTTCCTAATTTCTCAATATTCACAGAATTACTATCTGTTTGAACAGCAAAATATTCCACTAAACTCATACCTGCTACTCTAGTTAAATAAGCAGCACTTACCGCTTGAATTGCACCACCAGCGACAAAAGTTACACTATTACTTTTTAGGATAGTAGTTAATGTTTTAGTAGATAATTCTACCAATCCAAGTTTTAACATCAACTCTGCCATAGTTCCCCCTACTTCCTTGCCTTTTTCCAGGGAAAATTTTTGCTCATATATAGCACTTAAATCTACTATTAATTGAGCATTAATAGCCGCCGTTGCTAATAAATCTAAAGCAGGAACTGGATTAGCAAATGCAGCAGCAGCAGCTATCCATTGATATTGTTCAATTATAGGAATAGCTCTTTCTCTTCTAATTTGATTGAGAATATTTTTTGCTTCTAATCTAACTATTTCTGCCTTTCTTGTAGTAGTCGCCCAGACTAATTTTTCCCTTTCCTGCTCTAATACTTGATTCAGCTTTTCTGTCAATCCAGATATTTCTGGTAATGGTTGTTCTATAGATTCTTGAATATTGCCATCCTCTTGATATTTCCGTACTTTAATAGAACTAGGTTGAGCAGAAATTCCCAGTAAATTTTCTTCTGAGTTAATAGTAGATAAAGTGTCTTTGATTTTTTGGAAAATTTGTGGTTTTTGGTCTGGCAAATATAAATCTTGTTTATTCCAAACCAAAATAAAACGTTGACCAAAAGTTGTTAGTTTTGATAAAGCTTGAAATTCTGAATCTATTAAATCGCCCGTAGTTACAAATAATATTAAATCGTAAGGCGATAAAGGATTAACTTTAGCATCCTCATTTTTGGTTATCCATTCCGACTCCCAAGTTATATCAGTAACTTCTATTTTTTGAGAATTTTCAGATATCAACTCAGACTTTAATATCTCAGTCAAAGCAGTTTTACCAACTCCTTGATTACCCGTAATAACTATACTTAATTCCTCTCTTTCTAACTCCTGAGTAAGAGTAGTTACTTTTTGACGTAGTTCACTAATATCATTACCTATTTTTTCAGACTTATTAATACCTTCCACTTCCAAAGCAAGCTGATCTATAGTAGTAGTTAAAGTAGCGATCGCTTTTTCCGCAGCTTCTTTTGTTGGTGATGGAATTATAGTTGCTTTCTGGGGCGGTAAACATTTTGGTCTTTTCAATAACCAAACCCCCAGACTTGCTGCCATAATTCCTAACATAGTAGTTCCACCAAATTCCGTCACAGAATGTTGGACACTATCTAATAACCATAACAGTAGAGATAATCCTATTCCCCCTACTAAAATTGGTCGTTGTAATTTTACAGCCATTTTTATTCTCCTCAAAACTCCCTTTATTATTGATTTTATCTTAATCATGCCATTTCAGTTATCAGTTATCACTATTGTTTAAGTTGTAATACCATTTCTCTATAACAATGCGCTTAAGAATTATTACCCAGACCTGAATTTTAGCGCATGAATTTGAGCGGATAATTAATAATTATTAATTAAATAATTTACCTTGAAAACCTCCTCTTTCAAAGGGAAAAATCGGTCTAGGGATGCTGATAAAACCTAGCCATATCCAATCTCCCCTTGAGAAATAAATTTTTTCCTTCTTGGTCAATCTTCTCCCTAAAAGGGAGAGGTAATTATCCATTATCCATTAATGAATAATAGCTGTTATTTTTTATTAAGCGCAACATCAGGTCGAAATGGTATTAGTATAGTTTCTCTTTGAAATTCTAAATTCTGAATTCTGAATGGAGAGGTAATTATCCATTATTCATTAATGAATAATAGCTGTTATTTTTTATTAAACGCAACATCAGGTCGAAATGGTATTAGTATAGTTTCTCCTTGAAATTCTAAATTCAGAATTCAGAATTCAGAATTCTTTAATTTTCCTCAAATCCCTAATCTGACAAAGTTGAATTAACACGGGAAGCAGCTTTTTCAGGTTTTCCTGAAAGAGGGAAAACTAACACACTATTAACATTAGAATCATTAACTAATTCCCGAAGGCGATGTAATTGTTGATCTGTAATACCAACACCGTCATATTTTTTCGCATAATTTAATTCTTCCTGAAAATTATCTTCATTATAAGCTTGAATAAAAACTCGATCTACCGACCATTTTTCCCAATCTGCTGCAAAATATTTTTTTGCCCAATAAGGGTTGTGATGAGAGATATCAAAACTAACTGAATTATTAGCTTCTTTCATTTTTTTAATCATTCGCTGAGTAAAATTCGTTAAGTTAGAAGTTCGGTCAACTTTTCCTGGTAATTCTGCATGATATCCCAGATAATCATCCCATTGAACAGCATCTATATTGGGATATTTTTTGACAAATTCAACTAAAATTTTAGTGAAAAAATTAGCCACTTCTTCCATTTCTACATCTAAAACATAATGCTCGATTCTATCGTAGGTTTTGTCTACTCCAGGAACTATCCATTTTTTCCTAATTGCTAAATCAAATATCGGACTATTTTCATCTATTTTAATACCTTTCTCAAAGTAAGCATGAATTTCCATTCCTTGTTTATGTGCTTCATCAATTAACCAGTTTAACCATTGTTCATTAAATAGATTCGGGCAACTTTTTGCTCCTAATATTTGTTCCATTACTTCGCTTTTGTACATAGTACAACCATTTCCCCACACCCCATGAATTATTGTATTAAATCCTTGTTTTTTGTAATAACGAACTCGTTCACGAATTGTTCTTTCATTAGCATTATTAGTTACAGCATAACGACTTAAATATATACCTCTAATTTGTTTTCTCTCCCAAGGAGTTAAACTTTTTTCATCTAAGGAATTATTCTTAGATTGAATTGGATGAACAGTTGGTTTTGGAGAAGGAGTTGGTAATGGTGTTTTGATTTTAGATGAGTCTGGTAAATTTTTAGTTACTTCTGTTGGAGATGGTTGAGTTGGAGTTAATTCTGTTTCCTTTTTTTGTGGAGAAGGAGTTGGTAATGGTGTTTTGATTTTAGATGAGTCTGGTAAATTTTTAGTTACTTCTGTTGGAGATGGTTGAGTTGGAGTTAATTCTGTTTCCTTTTTTTGTGGAGAAGGAGTTGGTAATGGTGTTTTGATTTTAGATGAGTCTGGTAAATTTTTAGTTACTTCTGATGGAGATGGTTTGAAAGGAATAGGTACATTAGGAAACTTTTCATGGAACCAAGAAACAACAGAAGTCTTAGATATGACTTGAGATAAATCAATATTCTTTCTCTCAATAAACCACCAATAACTTCCTCCTAAAATCATCGTCAAAATTAGCAGTTCTACAAGGCAACCTGCATCAAAAAGGCGAGAAGAGTCAGAATCTTTTTTTGACATAATAAAATCCTCATAAATTTAGATGAGATTTTTTCTATTTAGTTAATTTCGATATAATTTAACCTTGCAGAATAACTACTACAAAGTTAAGTCATTTTCCGTAAGCATTTCCTGGGGAATACTGCCCAAATAGCGGTTAGCTGTTAGTTAATCTCCTGCGGATAAACTATGTTATCAACTTCCGAAATACACCTACAATTTCCTGCCATAGAATTGTATTGCTTCACAACTAAAATTTATTTTTATTTTGCTTAAATACTCTGGTTGAAAATGCAGTATAAGTTCAAAAAAACCTTGCTTCATTCATTAAATTAAAAAGCTGAATGCTGACTGCTAATAGCTGAATACTGATTTAACCTTGCAGAATAACTACTACAAGGTTAAGTCATTTTCCGTAATAATTTTCGGAATACTGCCCAAATAGTGGTTAGCTATTAGTTAGTCTCCTGGGGATAAACTGCGTTATCAACTTCCGAAATACATGTACAATTTCCTGCCACAGAATTGTATAAATTCACAACTAAACTCCGTTTTTCTTGTGCTTCAATACTCTCCTTGAAAATGCAGTATAAGTTAAAAGACAGCTTACTTCATTAATTAAATTTAAAAGCTGACTGCTGACTGCTAATAGCTGAATGCTGATTTAACCTTGCAGAATAACTACTACAAAGTTAAGTCATTTTCCGTAAGCATTTCCTGCGGAATACTGCACAAATAGCGGTTAGCTGTTAGCTATTTTCCTGGGGATAAACTAGGTTATCAACTTCCGAAATACATCGACAATTTCCCAGCACCAAATTGTATTAGTTCACAACTAAAATTTATTTTTATTGTGCTTAAATACTCTGGTTTAAAATGCAGTAGAAGTTCAAAAAAAACTGGCTTCATTCATTAAATTAAAAAGCTGAACGCTGACTGCTAATAGCTAAAAAATAACTTAACCTTGTAGGGTAACTATTACAAAGTTAAGTTATTTTTCGTAACCATTTCCTGCGGAATACTGCCCAAATAGTGGTCACCTATTAGCTATTTTCCTGCGGATAAAATAGGTTTTCAGCTTCCGAAATACATCGACAATTTCCCAGCACCAAATTGTATTGGTTCACAACTCAAATCTATTTTTATTGTGCTTCAATACTCTGGTTTAAAATGCAGTAGAAGTTCAAAGAATGCTTGCTTCATTCATTAAAAAGCTGAGAGCTGAATACTAATAGCTAAATGCTTACGATTTTTCTTATTAAATAAATACAATCTCTGACTGGAAAATTTATGATTTTTTCTCAAATCATACTGAATCTAATTACTTCTAACCAAAATAAGGAGGTTCATTTCCTGGTTTCCATTTAATATTACAACCTACACTAGGTTTTTGTTCTTCCCCTATATTTTTTCCTGCTAAAACTACATCTAAAGCTGCTCGTAAATCACTTCCCGTTACTGGTTTTTCATTACTAGGACGACTATCATCTAATTGCCCTCTATACGCTAATTTAAAATCTGCATCAAATAGGAAAAAATCAGGAGTACAAGCAGCAGTATAAGATTTTGCTACCTCCTGAGTTTCATCAAAACAATAAGGAAAATTAAACTCTAATTCTAAAGCCATTTCTTTTAGTTTATCTGGAGCATCATCAGGGTGAGTTTCAATATTATTGGAACTAATAGCAACAATTCCCACATCTTTTGAAACATAATCTTTGCCAATTTTAGCAAGTTCTAATTGAACGTGCTTTACAAATGGGCAATGACGACAAATAAACATTACTAATAATGCTTTTTTCCCCTCAAATGTTGATAGAGAAATTGTCTTTTCAGAAACTACATCTAGTAACTGAAAATTTGGTGCTGGAGTTGCCAATGTTAGCATTGTAGACTCTGTTAAAGCCATAGTATGATTATTCCTGTATAAGTTTACTTTCTAGGGAAAAAAATACCACATTTTTTGTCGTTATTCAAATGAAGTACAGCTTTTTTTCTATTCCCTATTCCACACTTTTTAGGCAAAAACACCACATTTTTTTTCATCATTCAAATAAAGTAGAGTATTTTTTTCTTCCTTCTTCCCACACTCCCCACACTCCCCACACCTCCCACACCTCCCACACTTCCCACACTCCCCACACCTCCCACACTTCCCACACTTCCCACACTCCCCACACTTCCCTAATTTGAAGATACTCTTTCTAATGGAATTTCCACTATAAAAGTAGTTCCTTTACCAACTTCACTAGAAAAATCTATTTTTCCACGATGCAACTCTACGCACTGTTTAACAATAGACAATCCTAATCCTGTTCCTCCTATTTTGCCTACATTACTTGCTCTGTAGAAAGATTCAAACAATTTTTTTTGGTTCTCAACTGGAATACCTATTCCCTCATCTTTAATCAGAAAAATGCCTGTTTGATCGTTCAAACTCAACTGAAAATCTATCTTACCTCCTGTCGGTGAATACTTAACAGCATTAGATAACAAATTATTTAAAATATGTCGAATTAGTTTCTCATCCATCAAGAAAAATTGCACCTCATTATTGCCAGACTTAGACTTATATTTTGTGGAAAATTTTTTGCTAACCGTAAAATTAATAATATGTCTATCTCTAGCAGTAACTTTAATTGAATTAACAATATAATTACAGACTTTAATCAAATCAATAGGTGCCGGTTTATATTTCAGTTTTCCAGCATCCGCTTTACCAATAAATCTGACATCATTTAGCAGTTCAAGCATTTCTTGTGTAGACTCTTCAATAAATACTAAATATTTATCTTTTTCGACTTCAGTAATTTGAGATTCATAACTTCGTAGCAATTGAGTAGATAATAAAACTGTATTCAACGGATTACCAAATTCGTGAGTAACCATTGAGAAAAAACGACCCCTTACTTCTCTTAAATCTCGTTCTTGTTCCAAAGCTTGACGTATTTTTTCTTCCTCTTTTTTCCGCTCTGTAATATCTCTACCTATATAAACAAAATTTTCTACTCCTTCAACATCTGTCTGAATTACTGAACAAGAAAATTCAACAATAATTTTTTCTCCACTTTTGTTCTGACAAATTAAGTCTACATCTTGAGATACTTTTCCTTGTAATAGCAGATGTTTCTCTCGCGCTTTATGTAGTAATTTTTCTTGGGGAATAATCATGGAAATTTCTTTGCCTAGCAACTCTTCTTCCTGATAATCAAATAAAATTTCTGCTGCTCGATTAATAGTTTTAATCACTCCCGAACTTGTTGTTACCAATAAAACATCTCCCATGTAAGTAATAATTTTATTAATATAATCCTGAGACGCAGTTATTTTATTTAATAAAAGATTAGATTCATTGGCACTTTGAATTAACTTTTGCTGCATTACCATTTTTTCAGTGACATCTTCTACTAATACTATTAAATTTTGCTCCTGGGAATTTTCATCTAAATCAGCAATTACAAGGATATTAAAATATAGAGGATTTTTTTCTGTGGAATATCTAGCTACCCCCTCATATTCAAAATTTTCTCTCTTGCCACTAATCACTTCCTCTAATAATTTTTCAGATCCTACTAATTCTGGAAAACTATTCTGAATATCTTCACCTGGAACTGCTAATTCTGGAAATTCAGCAAATTTTTTTAACCCATTTGATACCTCTAAAATTTTTAACTGGGAATCAATGATCGAATACTCTGTTTGACGAGACGATAATAGTTTTTTAAATAGGTTAATCATCGGTGCTTTAAACTGAAAAATCTAATTTATTAAGAATAGGGAGTAGGGAGTAGGGAATAGATAAATTAGGTATAATATATCCTTGGGTTTGGCCAATGAATCTTTCAAAAGATTACTGAATCTTACTTATTATTTAATAACTGAAGTCTTACCAAAGTATAGCATTATTTTTGCGAATTGGTATTATACTTAATTTATGATAGGTACTTTCTACTAAACCTATTTTCCCAAAAATCTAACACCTAAAACTTATTATCTAATACGTTTTTTTTAGGAATATATAGCGCCTTATTAATAATAGTTCAAAAGACTTAATATAACTACGTTTAAGAACAAAAAAATATTATTTGGTAGTTTTTAATTAGTGACGTAACTAAATTATTAACTAATTAATTCCCAACCCTTCAACTATTAACAACTATTAATTGTCTGGTTTTAGCTGTCTTTACAAAACTGCTAAAATTAGCTAATTTGCTTTGACACTAACTTTTAATTTATCCTCAATCTTGCCATACTAAGTTCCTCCCTCAAAGATAATAACTGAACTAGCTGATAGCTGAATTCTTACATTAATTCTGTCTCCTATCTCCTAGAGTCTGTCATCAATTAGAAGTTAGAAGCTTTGTCACTCAAGGTTTTTAGTGTCTGGAGTCTTTTAAGGTTAAAAACTCAAAACTCTTGCTACATAGCACTTTCAAATTTAATTTATGATACACCCTAACTACTAATACCAAATCTAATACCAAATCCATATTACTAATACCAGTTAATACCAGTTTTATAAAGATTTGCTACAAATAAATTTTAGGTTAATAGTGGTAGGCGCTAATTAATAACCAAATATTCATATTTTTAGCATCATAAATTAAGTTTCCATTAATACTAGCTCGTTATTTTTAACGTTCTTTTTTTACACTTAGTATTAGTATAAGAAGGTATTTAAAAAAGTCTTATCTTTACTTTACATCGAATTTAGGGATGGGATAAGCATCCCTCAATAACCGAATTTTTTCTACTCCTTTCAAGCTGTTTATGCCACTATCCTATAAGATAACTTATCAAAAATATCATCCACATTTTCACCAGTTTTAGCAGATGTATGATATGTCGCAATAACTCTTTCATCTTCCCGATCGCTAAATTTTAATAATAGTTGATTAATTATTTCTGCATCAACTAAATCAGATTTATTAAAAGCCAATATAGCTAAACTTTGAGGATTTATTGAGAAAAATAATTCTAATCTTTCAGCTAGATTATCTATAGTTTCTTGACGAGTGACATCTGCAACAACTATCGCTCCACTCGATCCTTGTAAATAACTAGGAGCGATCGCTTTAAACTTAGTATGTCCTTCTAAATCCCAAATTAATAGCTTCAAGGAATTATTTTTTTCTGTTTCTGTTGTGGCTAAATTTACTATTTTAGTAGAAATCTTTACCCCCACTGTAGAAAGATATTTATCACTAAATTGTCGATCCACAAATCGACGAATTAGGCTAGTTTTTCCCACACCAAAATCACCAACAAGACAAATTTTTTTCGATATCATAATTATAGTCAGTTGTCTTTTGCCGTTCCTTTAAACAAATCAAATGTTACACACCTACTTAACAATAGTGGTTGATTAGACTCCACATCTTGAGGAGAGTTTATTTGTCCAGTTACTTTTAATCGTCTGGCATCTACTCCCTCCTTTACTAAAGCATACCTAACTACATTTGCTCTTCTCAGGGCCAATTTTTTGTTAATATTTGGATTGCCAGTACGATCTGTATGACCTATTATCCTAAGATTTTCTTGAGGGTATTGACTCAGAAATTCTTTAATGTCAGCTATTGTCTTTGCATAAGCAGATTCAAGTTTAGCTGAACCTCGAGCGAAATAGATGCGCTCTTTCACTTTTAGTGGATCTAGTTTAATCGTGGTAGTGACAGATTCAACTCCAGGAACTTGTTCAATTTTTTTGGTTATTTTCTCAACATCTGCCATATCCATCACTGTTCCTTTGACTGTCACTTTATCTTCTGTATAGTTACTGCTTATCGACACTCCTTCTATTTGATTTAATGCTTTTGTGATTCGCTCTACTTCACCACTTATTTTCCAGGGGTCAGGTGGTACTTTTATAGCTACTATTTGATTATCTAGTTCTAAATCTAAATTAGAAAAATTAGCCTGTTCTTTGGCTATTTCTACTGCTCGATCAAGTAAATTTTGATTTGGTAGTTTCCCAGTTAGAGTTAAAGAACCTCTTTTTACTTCTGCATTTAAACTAAAACTATAAAAAGCTAATTCTGGAGCATTCGCCCAAGCTTGAGTAGTTTTGACTTCAACACTTCGATAAAGTCTACTGTAATACTGATAAATTCCCCAGGGAATTAAAATTAAACTTGCAACTAATCCACCAACTATTAACAAAGCAGTGGGAGGTTTAGAAATAGATAATTTTTTATTTTCATTTTCTTGTACATCTACATCTAATAATCCTTTTAGTTGTAATTTAATTGAGCTAGGGATTGTATCTGGATCGCCGGCAAAATTCTTAATATCTTTACCGTAATCTATGACAATATTGGTGAGTGTTTGTCGTAATTCTTTGATAAATGACTTGCTAGGTTCTCCCTTAATTACTACTGCTAAATAACAATATCCGACAACTTCTAAAATAATTTTTGAATCTCCATATTCAATCTCATTCAATTCTGAAACATCTCCAGACTGAACAATACAATCATTCACAAAACTCCGAATAGCTGTTAACATTCCCGCCACCATTTCTGATTCTAATTTTTCTCGCCCAGACTGTTGAGCTTCAGCAATTACTAAACCAGATTCTTTATGAATTAAAAATACTGCTTGGACAGCAAAAACCATTATTTCTGAGATAATAAGTTCTGCCTCAGAAACCCCTCGAAAAATTGCCTGAATTTTCCGTCTTATTCCCTTGAAACTAAATGTATCTGAAATTTTCTCATTAATTTCCCGGATTGCTTCTGTCATGTATTTAGAAATGGTACTGCCAATAACAGGATATAAAGCATCAACTATAGAATTTTGCTCTAAGAAAATTTGCTCTTTAATTGCTGTACCCATTTCTGGTGCTAATGCTTGGGAAATTTGTCGCTTATCTATCTTAATTTGTTCTCTAATTGCCGCTCCCATTTCTGGTGCCAATGCCTTAGCAATTTCTTGAGGATAATTCTGTATAACATAGGAAATTATTACTGGAAATAAAGGTGCTAAAACTTCAATAATTGATTGTTGGTCTTGTTCTGTTTTTTTAATCAGAATAACATCAATAATTGGTGCTAGTGCCTCAGCCATTACTTGGGGATCTTGATTTATTTGTATTGCTATTGCCGGAGATAATATAGGAGCTAGTGCAGAACTGATTGCTCCTCGATCTTGTCTAAATCTTTTTTGTATAGCTTCGTCAATTACTGGGGTAATTGTTTCTAGAACTTCTCCTTCTGTTTGACCTAAATGAGTGAATAAATTTTCTAGTAATAAAGGATTGAATAGATTTTTTAATTCATCTTGACGATCATTAAAGTTTTGTTTTTTCAGGTTAGTATTTAGCTTTCTAATTAATCTAGCTACTTGTGAACCAAATAAAAGATTTTGTAGAGCTTCAAACGCTTCTAACTCCGCATCATTTTGTTGATGACACCCTGATAATTCTGATAATTTTTCAGGAATAAATAATGGTTTTTCTCTGGTTGGTATTTCTTGTTGATGTTTGGTAGATTGACTCTCTAAATTAATAACATTATCGTAATTTTGACGAGAATATTTTGTGATGCTCTGATGGATTGAATTATGATTTTTTTCTGCTCGATCAGTTTCAGTTATGAGTAAATTTCTCTGCTCTTTAGACTCGATAAATTCCTCTGGCAATTCTGCTAGAAAATTAATTACATCAATAACGTCATCTTCATTTTCAGCAGAATTTTTAGTGATGCTCTGATGGATTAAATTATGATTTTCTTCCGTTTGATTAGTTTGAGTTGCGAGCAAATTTTTCTGCTCTTCAGGCTTAATAGATTCCTCTGTTAATTCTACCGGAAAATTAATTAAATTGAGGTCAGTCAATAAATTCAGCAAACGTTCTAACTGTACAACTGCTTCCGGGTTTAGTTCAACAGATTGATTATTATTTATATTTTGCTGATTATTACCGAGTTTTCTATCTAAGTAAGCCATTTTTCCCAGAACTTAATAATTGTTGTTTGACTTTAAAATTGCTGTTTCTAAATTTTGATCTGCTGCTTCCATCAGTTCAGTTACAAACTCAGTCTTTTTCATCCTCATGCCAATTTCAAACATAATTTCTGCCAAGTCATCCTGTGAAACTTTGCTATCTTTCAGTAAAGAAAAACGTTTCTCAAGTTCCTCAAATATTTGGCTTTTAAGATTCATAACATCATTTTGTAATTTCTCTCTTGTTTGAGACAAATCTGCCCGGATAGAATTTGTTTGGTTATCAATAATTTCATCCAAGCCTTCTTTAGTTGTAGCAATTTTACGATTTACTCTTTCAATTTTTTGCTTAGTTTCTCCAATATCTTCTTGAGTATTTTCCAGAGTTAAACTTATAGTTCTAATTTTTTTTTCCATAGAATCAACCGTAGCTTGTAGTTCTGTCGAAAAAGCATTTTTGACTTGCTCTATTTGATTAGAAATTTCTTGTTTAACTATGGATAATTCTGATTCTAAATTATCAAAACGACTTTCGTATTCTCTCAACTTAGAACCAAAAATTATATCGCGAATCTTGTCAATATTGCCCAGTCTTTCACGCATTTCTTCCTTGCTTAATTCAGCCATATTTTCTCCTACTAAACTAATTGCCAAAATTAGGCTCGACTTACAAAGTTTACACTATTATTTTACCATTTAATTTACTATTAGATTTTCAAATTCTTGCTTTGACTATTTTTCAGACTAGGGAGAAGGCGATAATACGAAATATCAAAAGTTTTGCTACATATCTCACGGGGTGACCACTAGATTCTAACTAAGGCCACTAAACGTCAAATATACAATTAGTTTACCAAGAAATAAGGTCTCGTACCTCTAGTGCAGGATTGCAGAAATAACTGACCAGTTACAAAATCCTAAAAGCCTTACTCAGCAATAATGCATGAATTTTGAATGCATTACTTCCGCGTAGGGGCACTAGGTCAAGCCAGAAGTAGTGATAACTCATAACTTAAATCACCTTAACTACTTATCTTATAGCCCAAATTCTACAAGGTTTGTCTAGATATAGAGATTTGACATACTCCCGACGCTCCCCTCCCCCCTTTCTAAGCTATGCTTTATATACATCTTTCTTAACATAAAACTTGACAACATAGACAAGTTATGTTTAATTCTTGAATCTGCTTTTTCAGGAGAAAAGAGTATTTTTCAATACACTTTTTTATCAATATAGACAGGATTTTTCCTTCTCATCCTCCCCATCCTCCCCATGCTCCCCACCCTCTCCACAAGGGTTTCAGGAGTTCCTGATCAGGGATAGCTTTCCAAGGGGGGTTAGGGGGGATGGAGAGCGCGGGATTCTGAGGGCCAAGTGAGCTATGACCGCAGTTTTAACAGAAGTGATGTCCTCCTTCTGTGTTGATAATAATCCTATTGACTCTTATGTGGCTTGAAGCTCAGACTTATATTTCAGTAGCATCGTAGAATCTAGCTGGATTTCTCAGCTAGTTATTGTAATGGCTATATATATAATTGTCAATGGCTATAATCAAATATAACTATAGAACCGTACTCCCTGGCCTGGCTTTCCCATCCCGACGCTCCCCTCCCCCCTTTCCAAGGCATTGCTCATTCTTTGTCGCCAGAGAATATTTAGGGAGAGGGTGGTCCCGATGGTCCCGATGGTCCCGATGGTCCCGATGAGGAGGATAAGGTCTTGGGGTATCCCAAGCTCCATAAATAAAAGCGGACTTTCCTCCCACACCTCCCACACCTCCCCACCCTCTCCTACTTTTTTCTAGGCGTAACAATAAATTGACCCTGCCTTTTAGTCAATCCTCTCCCTTTTAGGAAGAGGTAATTATCCATTATTAATTAATGAAACAACTGCTAGATGGTAAAAGTAAAAATGGTCAAAACCAGACACAAAATACACCTTTTTCTGAGCAGATTTATCAAAATAATTGGGTGATTTACTCCATCTAAATAGTGAAATGTTTTAGGATTGTTTATAAAAATTATTGTTAGAAAAATAACGTCTGAATTCAGAGTTCTGAATTCCTTAAAAAATCATGTCTGAAGAAAACTATTAATTACCAACAATATGCCTGTAGATAAACTACAAAAACTAGCAACTAAGTCTGTTGATTTCCTAGAAACCATTCTTGATAACTAAAACATACCATTAGCAGAAAGAGTAGAGATTGCTTTGCGAATATTAGAAATAGTTCAATCTACTCAAAGAACTACTCAAAATCCAATAACTTCAGCTAATAGCAGTATTGCTGCACCTGCTACCTCGAAAATACCGACATTTATGCCCAACTTTTCTCAGTCAACCTCAAATCAAAATCAATCCAAAATTTTACCTATAAAATATCTGCAAATTGATAATTTATTGGCACCTCAAGAACTAGAAGCAGTAGTCACAGTTGCTATCAAGAATCAAAATAATTTTACCGACTCTTCAGTTCACAATAAAAGCACCAATCAAGTAAAAAAATTTAGACAATCTTCAGTTCTCCACCATAAATTTTATCCCGAACTTGCTAAATCAATACAAAATCAAGTTTTAAAGACTCTTCCTATAGTACAAAATAGCACTAGAATATGTATTTATTTTATTTACTGAAAATTTATTCGGAGGTATACAAATAATGCAACTTGAATCCAAAATAGAAATTAATGCCAATCCAGAAAATATCTTTAAAGTTTATTCAGAAGTAAACCAATGGTCAAATTGGGACCCAGATACTAAATATGCACATCTTCATGGAGATTTTGCTGATAATTCATTGATTGATTTACAAACTCAATCTGGGCACGTTCAAATTAGGTTAGTCAAAGTAATTAAGAATAAGTTGTTTATTAATGAATCAAAATCACCTTTATGTACTATCAGGTTTGAACATATTCTTGAACCATTTGAAAGTAAAACTTTAGTAACACATAGAATTTTGTTTTTAGGAATTTTCAAGTATATTTTTTCACTTTTGTTAGGTTCTCAAATGAAAAGAACTTTATCTCAAACACTTTTAGCTTTAAAAAAATTCGTAGAATCATAAATAAAGAAGAAGCAAAGTACATAATTCTCTAGCAATCCTATTCAATTTTTTTTTGTATAAATATTATCCCTTTTCGGGAATAAGTTTGTCAGCAGTAAACAAGAATTTAGGAATTTATTTATAGTTTTTGAATTGTGACAACTTATTTGAGGATTGCTATCTTAATAAGATTGCTTTCTAGTACAATTTATCGGTAAAAATGCTTTGAATAATTCTTACTTATGCCCGAATTTTCCTGACAAAAAAATAAGGACTAAACCCTCGGCTTCAGCCAGAGGTATTAATAACTGAAATGACAGTTATCAGTTATTATTTTTATTCTTTAATTGTAAGGATTCAGCTATTAGTATTCAGCATTCAGCTTTTACTGTAGAATGCACTTGCATTTTGCTTTTGAACCTACAGGACTTGACTTCGATTAGCTTATGACCTTTCCTTTTTATTAATAAGTTTTAATTCTCCTTCAGTCTGATAATCAGTTAATAACTTATAGCTGATAGCTGAATGCTCAATACTTACCTTTAATTTTTATTTATCATCGAAAAATTAATGCTATAATTTTAGATAAATTAAAAAAGAAAGTCTCAATCCTCGGCTTCAGCTAGAGGTACTAATAACTGATAACTGATAACTGATAACTGAAATGACCACAACTGTAAAAATTAAAACAGAGTATGAAGCTATTATTGGTCTAGAAACCCATTGTCAGCTTAGTACCCAAACTAAAATTTTCTCCAATTCCTCCACAGAATTTGGTGCAACCCCCAATACTAACATCGATCCAATATGTATGGGAATGCCAGGAGTATTACCCGTACTTAATCAAAAAGTTCTAGAATATGCCGTCAAAGCAGGATTGGCCCTAAATTGTCAAATTGCACCCTACAGTAAATTTGACCGGAAACAATATTTTTACCCAGACTTACCAAAAAATTATCAAATTTCTCAGTATGACTTACCCATCGCCGAACATGGTTCGCTAGAAATAGAGATGGTAGACGAGGATGGTAGTGCAACTCGTAAAAAAATTGGTATTACTAGACTACACATGGAGGAAGATGCGGGTAAGTTAGTCCATGGAGGTAGCGATCGCTTATCTGGTTCAACTTATTCAATGGTGGACTACAACCGTGCTGGTGTGCCATTAATCGAAATTGTCTCAGAACCGGATATGCGTTCTGGAGTTGAAGCTGCCGAATATGCTCAAGAACTAAGACGAATTGTTCGTTACCTTGGAGTTAGTGATGGTAATATGCAAGAAGGTTCCCTGCGGTGTGATGTAAATGTTTCTGTGCGACCTGTAGGCCAAAAAGAATTTGGCACAAAAGTAGAAATCAAAAATATGAATTCCTTTAGTGCCATACAACGGGCGATCGAATATGAAATAGAAAGGCAAACGGAAGCTATTGAAGCAGGAGAAAAAATTGTCCAAGAAACTAGGCTTTGGGAAGAGGGTTCTCAACGTACTATTAGTATGAGGGTTAAAGAGGGTTCTAGTGACTATCGTTATTTTCCCGAACCTGACATTCCACCTATTGAGGTATCGACTCAGCAGTTAGATACTTGGAAAGCTGAGTTACCAGAGTTACCCGCACACAAACGTCAGCGTTATGAAAGTCAGTTAGGTTTATCTGCTTATGATACTCGGGTACTGACTGACGACTCTAATGTAGCAAAATATTTTGAAGCTACAGTTGCAGCAGGTGGAAATTCTAAACAAGCAGCTAACTGGGTAATGGGAGATATTACTGCTTTTTTGAAAAATGAAAAGATTAGTATTAATGATATTGGTCTGAAACCTGATAATTTGGCTGAGTTAGTCACAATTATTGAAGATGGTACTATTAGTGGTAAAATTGCTAAGGATATTCTGCCAGAATTATTATCAAAAGGTGGTTCTCCTAAAGAATTAGTGGAGAAAAAAGGTCTGATTCAAATATCAGATACTAAGGCGATCGAAGCAATTATTGATGAAGTTTTAGCAGCACATCCAGAAGAGTTAGCAAAATATCGTGGTGGTAAAACAAAACTCAAAGGTTTCTTTGTTGGGCAAGTAATGAAAAAAACACAAGGTCGTGCCGATCCAAAGATGACAAATCAATTAATTAGTAAGAAATTAGAAGGGTAGAAGTATTAGGTGTTAGGTGCTAGGAAAATCTATTGCTGAATCACCTACACCTAAGATTAAATCTGGTTGCTTTGATGGTTTATTGAAGCTATTTGGTAAATTTATCCGCGTCAAATTTTTTGAATTATGAGTCGGGAGTGGAATAGAGGCAATATAAGAAAAAGATTGAAAAATTGTCTCTTACTTACCGAATAATTAAGGTTTAAAGCTTCTCATGAGCAAGAATAAAAAAGCGGTCGTTAACGCAGTTTCCCGTAGGGTGGGATGCTGAGGAAACCTAGCCATATCCAATCGACCAAGAGAAGAAAAAATTTTCCTTTTATTCAATCCTCTCCCTAAAAGGAAGAGGTAATTATCAATTATCAATTATCAATTATCCATTATCCATTATTGAATCCCCTACTTTTAAGATTAGAATCAGATTTTTCCCATCATTCAAATCTTTCCATCCACTGCTCTTGAATGGAAAATCACCAACATTTTCATTTTCTGAAGCTCCTGAAAAAAATCGCGTCTCAAAGAATTTTCCCTTCCTTCCTCACATTTTTTGTGATATTATAAAGATTAACTGGGGTTGTTCGCCTATATGCCTGACTTTTTATTCAACCAACTTACCTTACTGATAGACAATCACTCACATTCAAGAATTTTTCCCAGGAGCAATACCAGAAATATTTTCATCCTGTGGAGCTTTCTCAAATACTTGATTTTCCCTCATCAAATCTTTCCATCCACTGCTCTTGAATGGAAAATTACTAACATTTTCATTTTCTGAAGCTCCTGAAAAAAATCGCGTCTCAAAGAATTTTCCCTTCCTTCCTCACATTTTTTGTGATATTATAAAGATTAACTGGGATTGCTCGCCTATATGCCTGACTTTTTATTCAACCAACTTACCTTAGTGATAGACAATCACTCACATTCAAGAATTTTTCCCAGGAGCAATACCAGAAATATTTTCATCCTCTGAAGCTGCCAAAAATACTTGCTTTTCCCTCATCAAATCTTTCCATCCATCACTCTTGAGTGGAAAATCACCAACATTTTCATTTTCTGAAGCTCCTAAAAAAATCTCGCCTCCGCGATCGCTCATATTCAGGAACTCAGATTCAGGAATTTTTCTTAGGAGCAATACCAGAAATGTTTTCATCCTCTGAAGCTGCCAAAAATACTTGCTTTTCCCTCATCAAATCTTTCCATCCACTGCTCTTGAGTGGAAAATCACCAACATTTTCATTTTAGAGAGCTACCTAAAAAAAATCGCGTCTCAAAGAATTTTCAGTTGCATCCTCGCAATTTTTGCGATATTATAAAGATTGAATGGAGTCCTTCGCCTATATGCTTGATTTTTTGTTCAATCAAATTTCCTTACTCATAGACAATCAGTCACATTCAGGAATTTTCCCCAGGAGCAATAGCAGAAAAGTTTTCCAGAAAGTGGAGCCTCCCAAAATACTTGCTTTTCCCTCATCAAATCTTTCCATACATCACTCTTAAGTGGAAAACCACAAACATTCTCATTTTCTGAGAGCTAATGAAAAAAATCGCGCCTCAAAGAATTTGCAGTTGCATCCTCGCAATTTTTGCGATATTATAAAGATTAACTGGGGTCGTTCGCCTATATGCCTGACTTTTTATTCAACACAAAATATTCTAGTTTCTCAGCTCGGAGTGAATGTTGTAGAAAGGAAAATCAATGTAAAAATCCCAAATGAGTCCTATAAGAAACCAGGTTTATAGGAGGTAGATATTAGTATAGTAGTGAACTTAATAGAAACCCGATTTCTCTACTTTTTGATATTAAATTAATTCGTTTTTTGCTGAAATATCAGAATATTAATTAATACTGTCTTCTAAAGCCTTTTTAGCTAGTCGAGTTAAATAAATAGTTATAGCAACTGTAGCAATTAAACCAACTATATTAATTATCCATTTAGTTACTTCCACAGTAAAACTTGTAGGTTGTTGAGAAGTACCAATTAAAGCAATATCCCCCATTAAAGAACCAAGATAAACATACATCAATGTTCCTGGAATCATACCTAGAGACCCCAAAAAATAATCTTTAAAAGAAACCTGCATTACACCAAAAGCATAATTCAAAAGATTAAAAGGAAACAATGGGCAAAGTCTAGTTAAAAATACAATTTTCAATCCTTCTTTTACAACAGCTTGGTCGATAGCATGGAACTTTGGATATTTACTTAATTTTTGAGAAACCCAATCACGAGATATGTATCTGCCAATTAGAAAAGCTATTGTAGCTCCCAAAATTGAAGCCAAAAAGACATAAATTGACCCCCAAAAAATTCCAAATATTACTCCTCCTCCCAGGGTCAAAACAGAACCAGGAATTAATAGCAAAGTCGCTAAATTATAAATAATGATGAAAGTTATAGGACTCCAGAAGCCTAGAGTTTCAATCCATATTAATGTATTTCTTAAAAGTTCCGGTATATTAAATTTTTTGCTTGTAATAATTAGGCTTATAACTAGAATAAATAACAAAAGAAACTTGCCTATTTTTCTTGAATTTTTCATAAGCAGGAGTAGTTATAATTATATTTATCATTCTCAATCTGCTTTATATATTTTGTTTGTGAAAGTAAATAACAGGAAAAAGTTTGAAATTTTTTTGAACGACTAGATTTAGGTCTGATATGCAAAAAAAATCTTCAATGTTTCTGCCATATTTATTGACAGAGTTTTACCTGTTATATTCAATGAATTTATATATAACTATAGCAATCATGTTTCAGTTGTGAGATTTTAGTAGTAATTAGGAGTCAGGAGTCAGGAGTCAGGAGTCAGAATATAAAAGGATTTAGATTTATTTGAATCGTTTTTAAATATCTCATAAATCATTCCTGATTGCTATATAAATTCACATAATATCATCTTAAAATTATGATAATCTGAGTTAACTATGAATTTTTACTGAGAATAAATTATAGATATATATAGGGTTTCTCAAGTTACTGAGGTATAGTTGCTTTTCTTATTTTCTATTCTTACCGAAAGATTGTGGTTAATTGTTAATTGCTGAACTGGTAACACTTAATTGGGAACAGTTGAAAAAACATTTCCGGGATTTTGATTCATCATCAGTAATTATCTTAACCAATTCTTTCTTTGCTATAAAATTGAAAAATATAATGCCATTCAAAATTTAACCAAAATTTAATCAGATTTTAACTATTGTTGGCTAAAGTAGGGTATAAATTTTTATGTATGTTACCGAAAAAATAAGGTTTAAAGCCTCTCCTTATCAATGTTAAAAAAGCGGTTATTTGCGGAGCATTCCGTAGGATGGCGTGGATGGGTTACCTAACCATATCCAATCTCCCCTTGAGAAGAAAAAAAATTTCTTTTAACCAATCCTTCTATAACAGAAGAGCTAATTATTAATTATTAATTATTGAACAGACTTCACTAAAGGTCAATGAATTTATATTATCGTATTTTATTGAATATAATCTTCACATTAGCTAGTCTTTTAATAACCAACTTAACGGTTTTAGCATCTACAAAAAATACCAGTATTTTGATAGATTCTAATGATAATAACTCTTATAATATTCTGGTGCAACAAGCAGAAAATTTAGCCCAAGAAAGAATTAATCAAGAATTTGCCAATAATCCAGAAATTACAGAAATTACTATTACTATATTAGGAGAACGTAGAAGTCAAATAGTACCTGTTATCCGTTCTACTGTATCTCGTGCAGAATGGCAAAATAATCCTAAGATTGATGATTTTACTAGATATTTTGCCGATGCTAAATTGTTATTAAAGTTTGATGATAATAGCGATATTTCTGATAATCAACCTCAAGTTCCTAATTCTTCTCCTCAAGTTCCTGCTCCACCTCGACCATCACCTGATTCTCAACCAACAATTCCTCAACCTCAAAAGAAATCTCCTAGACAAAGACCTTCATCTTCTCCCATATTTCCCACTGATGAAGATGACCCGAAAATAATAGATGATTAACTATTAAAAAGCTTTTCCTGACGGAATGCTCCGCAAACAGCAGTCAGCTTTTTTAGAAGAAAATTTTTACCGAAACAATTAAAGAATTAAACAATTAAATAATTAGATAATTCAGATTTAAAGCCTCCCCAAGAGAGCGGTTGTTTGCGGAGCAGTCCGTAGGATGGGATGGATGGGTTACCTAACCATATCCAATTAACCAAGAGAAATAAATTTTTTCCCTACCGCGTCAATCCTCTCCCTTTTAGGGAGAGGTAATTATCCATTATCCATTATTCAACCCTCCTAAAATTAGACGACAAGCTAGAAGTCGGGGATTATGATCCAAGCTTTTAGATACCTAATTAGGGTTTGCGCTCAAAAGTATTTTTGCTCTTTGTAGTAGTCAGTAGAAATAGGAATAGGAATAGGAATAGGGATTTAGAGGAGGTAGGAGTTAGAATTGTTCCTCAATTGCTCTGTCCAACTATGCGTCTAAAATACTAACATTTTGAGGCTTTTCAACTCAAAATATCCTACTTTTTCAAGACTTAAAAAGACCAAAAGCTTGATATGTAAACACTTTAAAATTTAATCAGCAAGCCCTAATTCTATGCACAAATTTTTAGGCTGATAGTTGATAGCTAATTAATATGAAATACTAAAATTTTTACTACAAATACTTAGGGTGTTTCAAGGAGTCAAAATTCAGTATGAATAGCCTATATATCATTGATTTATTACACATTTATTACATTCAAATTCTGTTTTTAGTTAAATTGAAAAGTCTTAAGTAAAGTCTTTTAACCACCTAAATTATTGGTAGCATTCTTTTTTATATTTTATATAATATTTTATATAATATAGTGTTCCTCAAGTTACTGAGGTAAAGTTATTTTTCTTAAGCATTCAGACATCAGCTATTAGCTATCAGCTAAAGAGGTAAAAGCAACCCTTGAAATTGAGAGATAATTAAAAGTTAAGAGAACCTATCCCACCAATAATATTTTTGTTGAAAAGCCCAAATACTCTTAAATATAAAAACGAAAAATCCAGCTTTTCAGAAAAATTTTACTTAAGTAAATCAGCATTTTTAGAATAGTGGGATAAGTTGAACTTTAGTACACTCCTTTAACGTGACAAGGATATTCATTATACCTCTCGATAAAATAGGGAAAACTTAACTAAAAAGAGAATTAATTGATAATTTATGGATAATAATTGATGTTATTTTTAACTTTCACGCATAAGTCTATTATTTGCGCTCTAGCTGACTGCTTTAAGCTGAATGTTTACTATTTTTCTTCTTTTGTATTCCTAATACCATTTCTCTGTAACAATGCGCTTAATAATTTTTGCTCAGACCTTATTACACTGACTATTCTCATTTTTATATTAAGCGCAACATCAGGTCGAAATGGTATAAATATTAGGTTAATTGATCAATTAACCTAAATTTAAACAACACTTTAACTAAATTTAATTAAACTATAAACTAACGATAAATTGTTATAGATAAACTGCTGGAGGCAGTATAAAAAAAACTGAGAATATGAACAAAATTCAGGTTGAAAATATTGCCCGTAATACATCAAAAATCCCTATCCACTACTTACCTCAAAGAGAGAAACAAAAAATAGAGTTTTATGTCCAGACTCACTCGTAGAAAACTATTAATGTTCTTCGGATGTAGCGCAGCAGCTACAGCACTATCACCAAAAATTGGTAATTTTTTGGGTAGCTCCGAAGTAGCTCAAGCTCAAACTGGAGGTTTGAGTTTTACACCCCTAAAATTGGCACATCCTTTAGAAGCTTATGAAAATAGCCCTAGCTTCGTACCTTTAGGAATTGGTGGAGGAGGAAATACAATAGGAGCAGGTGTAGATGTGCAACTACAATCATACGAATACTTTGATGATGTTATAGTACCCCCCGAATATGAAAGGTATGTGATTGTTGGTTGGGGCGATCGCGTATTTCCCAACCAAGAAGAATACTTTGGTTATAACAATGACTACCTCAGTTTTATCCCTATTAATGGTAACCCAGATGATGGCTACCTATGGGCGAACCATGAGTATGTTTCTTATCCAATATCATCATTACTAGGTGGTGATGACCTAGCAGGTTTCCCCACTACAGACCAGCTAGTATTAGGTTTAGATTTATCTCAACCCACTCTCTTCACCTTGGGTGAGTTTGCTTATAACCAAGGTGGATCTATTGTCAGAATTACAAAAAGTAATGGTCGTTATACTCCTGTAGCAGATGATGCTAACCGTAGAGTACATCTCTTATCTGGACTAGGAATTAACTCTGAACGTTCAGATGGTTATCAAAGCGTCACATCTTGGGGTACAGCTAGCTATCAAACTGGAGACCAAAACTTCTTAATAGGTACCGGACCTGCTGCTACTGAAGTATTTCCTCTAAGTTCTGATGGACTTGGTAATAGAATTATTGGTACAGCCTTTAATTGTTCTGGTGGTACAACCCCTTGGGGTACAATTCTGACTGCAGAAGAAAACTTCCAAGGAAGCGTTACTGAAGCTGTACAACCTAATGGTATTCAGACTGGTTATGACGAAGAAGGTATAGGTTTTACCTTTGGTTTAGTTGGTGAAAAGTATGGCTGGATGGTAGAAATATCTCCAGCAGACCCAAGTTTCGTAAACAGAAAACATACAGCTTTAGGTCGTTTCCGCCATGAAAATATTGCTTTTAGAATAGAAGCAGGTAGACCATTAGTAGCTTATATGGGAGATGACCGTCGTGGTGGTCATACTTATAAGTTCATCAGTAATGGTATTGTTTCCAGTCCTACTGATCCAAACAATAGCCAATTATTTGAGGCAGGTACTCTTTATGTGGCACGATTAAATCGTGATGGTTCTGGTCAATGGATTCCATTAGTTCCTAGTACACCAACTAATCCTCTATCACCAAGAGAAATTGCTGAAGCTGAATTGAATGCTTTTGGTGAAGCTCAAAGAGATGGTCGAATTCGCCTACCTCAACGTGCTGGTATTGCAGGAGCAACTGAGGATGGTGGATCTCTCATTGTAGACTTGACTAATGACAATGTATTATCTGATTATCAAGGTAGAACTCTAGGAGATTTTTATTCTAGCCAAGGTGCAATTTTATCCGACGCTTTCTTAGCTTCTAACTTAATAGGTGGTACTCCTTCTTCTCGTCCTGAAGATGTGGAAGTTCATCCTGGTGATGGTAGTTTATTTATTGCCTATACAGATAATGCACCTGGTGGAGATGGATATCCAGACTCCAGAATATTTGTTGTGAGTAAATACTCCGCAGATATTAATGCCATTCAGCAGTTTGGTGGTCTGTACCGATTCATTGAAACAAACAGCGATGCCACAAGTACCACTTTTAGTTGGTCAGTTTTTGAGCATAGCGGAGAAGATGGTGCTATTAATGGCGCAGGTTTTGCTAATGTAGATAACCTAGAAATTGATACTCTGGGTAATATCTGGGGCGTAACTGATATGTCTACCAGTAACCATAATGGTTTCAGAACTGGTGCTGCTGCAGAGCTAAGAGAGATTGACCATACTGCTACTGGAAATATTTCTAGCTTGACAGGAGTATTTGGTAATAACTGGTTGTTCTACATTCCTGTTGTTGGACCTAATGCTGGATTAGTTGTACCTTTTGCTTATGGCCCTCCTCGTTGCGAAATGACTGGACCATACTTTATCAGAAATCGTAGTGGTGTAGATGAAACTCTACTATTAGCTGTACAGCATCCTGGTGAAAGTTCTCCTATTGGGGATGGAGTTATACTAGGTCGTACTATTGAGATGTTAAGTTTGGATGGTACAAGTTTATTCAATCAGGCACGAAGTGTACCTCGTGGTAGTAGTTGGCCTAGCAATATAGGATATGTAGGAAATCCTGGAGGTAGTTTTAATGGTTTATTACCCCCAAGACCTTCTGTAATTGGTGTTACTCGTAGAGACGGTGGTGCCTTTGTTTAAAATTTAACTTGACGCTAGAAGGTTTAGTAGTGGACTGACACAGCTAAAACTGTGCATTAGTTTTTTTGTATAATTCTTGTTATAGCGAGGTTTAACGATTTTTTTTTAATGCAACATTTAAAGCTTGTCAGTCCAGTACGAAAATTTTACTATCTATCCTCTCTGGTGGAGTGAGTGCTTCAGGAAATGAATCAACTCTTGCTCTATACGCAATAGAAGAGAAATTTTACTATCCATCCCTCTGGCGGAGTGCTTCAGGAAATGAATTAACTCTTGCTTTATACGCAATAGAAGAGAAATTTTACTATCTATCCTCTCTGGTGGAGTGAGTGCTTCAGGAAATGAATCAACTCTTGCTCTATACGCAATAGAAGAGAAATTTTACTATCCATCCCCTCTGGTGGAGTGCTTCAGGAAATGAATTAACTCTTGCTCTATACGCAATAGAAGAGAAATTTTACTATCCATCCCCTCTGGTGGAGTGCTTCAGGAAATGAATTAACTCTTGCTTTATACGCAATAAAAGAGAAATTTTACTACCCATCCCCTCTGGCGGAGTGCTTCAGGAAATGAATTAACTCTTGCTTTATACGCAATAGAAGAGAAATTTCACTATCTATCCCCTCTAGTGGAGTGCTTCAGAAAATGAATTAACTCTTGCTCTATACGCAATAGAAGAGAAATTTTACTACCCATCCCCTCTGGCGGAGTGCTTCAGGAAATGAATTAACTCTTGCTTTATACGCAATAGAAGAGAAATTTTACTATCCATCCCCTCTGGCGGAGTGCTTCAGGAAATGAATTAACTCTTGCTCTATACGCAATAGAAGAGAAATTTTACTATCCATCCCCTCTGGCGGAGTGCTTCAGGAAATGAATCAATTCTTGCTCTATACACAATAGCGCCAGTAGGATGTCTTATAGGGCTGAAAATCAGATTATGAAAAGGATTCCGAAATCCGTCGTCACAAGCCATACTCAACCAACGCACTTTAAATGTTGTATGAGAAAAAAAGTAGTGAAACTTTGCCATAGCAAGAATTAAAAGAAAAAGCTTAATGCAAAGTTTTAGCTGTGTCAGTTCGCTACTTTTGACTTGAAACACTTTTCTGGAGATGTCTATAATTTATAATTTATCCTTAACTTCTTCTTGCATCGGTAAAGGAAGTTGAGAAAAATCAGGTAATCTTACCAGTTCCTTTTCTTTCTCCTTAACTGCCATTGGTAAACGTAAAGGTTCAAGTTTTTCTTCAATCAAAGAATTAGCTATAGGCAATGTTCTTTCTAAATCATCCAATGCTCTAGGAATTACCATTACAGCATTTAACTCTCCAATTCTTTCAGCTTCGTGCATTCCTGCTTCTACAGCGATCGCCACATTAGAAACCGAACCCCGAACAATAGCAGTACATAAACCCGCACCTGTAGTTTCATAAGCAGTTAACTGTACATCACCAGATTTCAGCATAGCATCACAAGCTCCCACCATTGCTGGAAAACCTCTAGTCTCTATCAAACCAACTGCCTTATTTCTAAACTCAGCAGAAATTTTACCTTGAGATAGTTTAAATAAAAGACTGCCAATAGGTAATACAAGTTCTAAATTAGGTAAAGGTCGAGGAATGACAGTTTTAGAAATAAGTTGTCCAAATTTTTCGGCTGTTTCTGCTCCAGACTCTACCGCTAAACGAACATCTGCTATACCACCGCGAACTACCGCCGTACAATATCCACTACCAATTTTTTCATACCCTACCAAAATTACGCCAGATGACTTTAGCATCATATCAGCAGTACCAACTATGGCCGGAAAACTTCGAGTTGTTACTAAACCAAGAGCTGAATCTCCAAACTTGGTTGGGGATTCAATAGAGTCTAGCTTATAATTATTGTGGGTTTGTATTTTCATTTTCTACCTCTTGACTTCGGCGTAGCAGTTAACCCACCTAAATCTTTCCAACATCCTAGCTGATGGTCTTTAGGGCTAATTTGGGAATTTTATATATATATGAAATTGAAAATATAAACTGGTTTAGTTCACCTAAAATTACAGTTAAACTCTCACCAGTGGGAGTTTCTGAGATTAAGGAAGTTAATTTTTAGAGATTATTAATCACTTTATTGTCCCTGCAAGATAGAAAGTTTTTTAGGTATGTCTCTACTTAATTTTAGATTATATTATATTTTATTTATAATGATCAAGTTATATCAAATTCGGTAGTATCGGTATAAATAAACATAGAAACCATATTTTTATTAAATACTCCACTATACTAACATCTACCCCCCATAAGCCCGGTTTTTTATAATACTTTCATTGCCAGAGGATTTGATCTTATCTACTACTAAAAAAATGTGTTCTTGTCAAACATAAATTTTCGGCGTTGCTGAATGCTAAAAGCTGATAGCTAATTAAATTGCTATAACAGATAGGAAAATTTAAAGATGAAGTTACCTCAAGTTTTGCTAAATAATATTCAAAATGCCGTTAATCAAATAGTACAGATGGGTTCTCGAATTCCTAATACTCAAAGTTTACTGGTTGCTATTAGTGGTATTGATGGCTCAGTTCAACAATTAATAATGAATAATGAATAATTAATAATTACCTCTCCTTGAAAAGAAGAGGATTGACTAAAAGGAAAATTTTTATTTATTATCCCCTTAAAAGGGGAGGCTTTAAACCAAAATTTTTCGGTAAAGGAGTAGTGGCAAATGAAGTATTTAATTTATTGCAAGCCAAAAGTTTAAAAGTTGCTTTGGTTAGTCTTGATGCTTGGCATAACTCTCAAGATATTAGATTTAATGAAATAAATTCAGCTCAACATTTTTATGAAAATGCTTTTCGTTGGGAAGAACTTTTTAACTCATTAATTATCCCTCTTAAATCTCAAAAATCAATTCGCTTGGAAGCCGAGCTAATCGATATTAAAACAGATAATTTTTATTCATATATTTATGATTTCCAAAATATAGACATTATTATTATTGAAGGAATATTTCTGTTTAAAGAGCCATTTATCAAAGAATATGACTTTAAACTTTGGCTCAATTGTAGCTTTGAAACTACTTTGAAAAGAGCATTATCAAGAAGACAAGAGGGTTTAACAAAAGAGCAAACTATTTATGATTATCAAACGACATATTTTCCAGCTCAAACTATTCATTTTAAACAAGATAATCCTCAAAAAGTAGCTTCATTAGTAATTGATAATGATCTACCAACTAAAAATTATGACATTCCCCTTGGAGTTCACACCTTATGATCTGTTTATCTTATAATTCTCACACTTTCTTGATATATCTCCTTTACGTCAAAATCATTCTTGACAATATATTTTAGTCTTCATCATCAGGATGAGAATTCCTTGAATTCTTATAAGGAAATAAAGTCTTCATTATCTGGTTGACATAATCCTTACCATAAATTTGAGGATCAATATTTGGAAATGGTTCTTCTTGTAATTGAGTTTTATCTGTTTCAGTTTCTGTTTGATTTTCCTCTGGGGATGAAGCAGTATTTACTAATTGTAATTGAGTCTTATCTGGTTCAGTTTCTGTTTGATTTTCCTCTGGGGATGAAGTAGTATTTACTAATTGTAATTGAGTCTTATCTGGTTCAATTTCTGTTTGATTTTCCTCTGGAGATGAAACAGTATTTGCTAATTGTAATTGAGTATTATCTGGTTCAGTTTCCGTTTGATTTGTCTCTGGAGATAAAGCAGTATTTTCTAAATTTGAAACATAATTATTTTCATAAGTTTCATCCAATACATGAGCATTTTTAGATGAATTTTGATTTTTCAGTAAATGTGTTTTAGTTGGTGTAAATGTAGTATTATCGTCTAATATTTCTCTCCCTGAGTTACCAATAATAGAAGCAGGTAACACAACTTTCTCTGATTCTAAATCTTGTTCTATAATAGTTGTCAAAGAACCAACACAAACATTAGAGCCAATCTTACTTTTACCAACTAATAAAACTC
>NZ_JAAHHT010000259.1 GCF_010672085.1 Okeania sp. SIO3I5 | reverse complement strand
GTAGTTCCGACGTGTCCCCTGCCCCTCCCCCTCCTCCCCCCTCCTCCCCATCCTCCCCATCCTCCCCCCCCTCCCCCTCCTCCCCATCCTCCCCACCCTCCCACAAGGGTTTCAGGAGTTCCTTATAAGGGATAGCTTTGAAAGGGGGGAGGCAGAAGGAAAAATCTTGCTTTATCTGGGTTTTAGGCTTTTGAGTGGTTCATCTATCTGAAAACTGTTATAAGTAGTATTGCTGGAGTAAATATTATAGTAGTCGCCATTACTAGCGCGGACATTCTCAAACTCTTAAATTTAGTCCGTGCTGTGAGTCTGACTTCTGACTTCTAACTTCTAACTTCTGACTTCAGCTAAACCTAACTACTGGACGATTTTAGATGACAACAAACCAAAAAACCACAGAAAATTTGCCAAACTCTAGGTTTAAAGAACCTGTTTCTGTAGACAATCTTGCTGAAAATTTGATGGAAGACTTGTTCAATGATCTTGACAGAGTATTAGATGGTGGTAGTCGCTTACCAACTCAAGTAAGTGAACCAGAAATTGTTTCTTTGACACCAATTAAAATACCTCAAATAGTTTTACCTGAAAAGAAGACTCAACCAATAGATGCTGAGAAAGAAGAAAAGGTGAAATTAGCTGAGGAACAAGTAGCTAAAAAAGAAAATCAATCATTAGATAAACTGCTTTTAGGGGCAGCTTTTACGTCTATATTAGTAACTCTGTCTTTATGGTTAGCAACTAGAGGAGGATTCGATAAAATTTTAGGCTATTTAGGTTATGTAGAAAAGCCAGATTTATCAGCAGAAACATTGAGTCCTGAAGCAGCAGCAGATGCTAAATTTGCAGATTATATTGAGCGATCGCTGAAAATAATTGAGCAAAAAGAAGCGACTCAGAAACAACAACAACTTCCGGGTGTACCACCTGTTCCATCTAGTAATAACTTACCGACAGTACCAGTATCGGCAAACCCATCCATAAATACTAACTTACTTCTACCACTCAGCCGACTCGTCGATCTAATGGAGGCACAAGTAGCAAAAGAACCTGTAACCATTCGGGAAACGAAAGTAGTAGTAATTCCGCCGATGCCAACGGCAGTAGCAGTCACGCCTAAATCTGAGGAATCTTCCCCAAAGCCATCAGCAGCATCTGCATCTAATGCTTCCACAGAAGCTGCTGAAAACGTTCAAGAAAAATCGGAAGCAAAAATAACTGCGAAAGCAGAAGTTAAACCAGAAACTAAAGCTAAAGTTGAGGGTTCTAGTTCGGCGAAAGCTGAAGCAACAACCAAACCGGAGGCTCCAGCTAAAACAACGGCACAAGCTGAACCAGAAAATAATTCTGAACCAGAACCAGAAACAAAAGTAGAAGCTAAACCAGAAACAGAAGCAGAAATACCAACAGAACCAGTACCATTACCGCCACCTACACCCGCAAAAATACCTGCAACGGAAACAGTAGTACCCAGTCAAGTTCAAACCCCTATTAATACTTTGGTGGGGGTGTTAGAATTAGGGGAACGTTCTGCTGCTCTATTTGAAATTGATGGTGTTGCCCGTCGGATATATGTGGGAGAAAATATTGGTAGCAGCGGTTGGACTCTTGTGAAAGTAGCCAACCAGGAAGCCGTGGTTCGCCGTAATGGTGAAGTTCGTTCTGTTTTTGTAGGGCAACAATTTTAGTTATAGCGCTACGCGCTAGGGAATAGGGAACAGGGAACAGGGAACAGCCGACTATCAAACGGTTTCATAATTTAGAAATGTCCTAACCTTTGCTTCGACTGCTATATAAAGTTATGATTAAAGCTAGTAGTTTTGCTCTAGCTCAATCTATTGAGAGGGCTAGAGCAATGCTACTGGATCGACACAGCTAAAACTGTGCATTAGGGAGTAGGGGAGTAGAGTAGGGACGTTTCACTGCGTGACATGTTTGCGGAGCATTCCGGAACGGAAAACGCATTTTTGTTATGCAACGTCCGTACGGGAATAGGGAACCCACCCCTAACCCCTCCCAGGAGGGAAAGATTGTTGTTGGGTTGAGGAACGAAACCCAACCTACAGTTATTGAACCATTTAAGGTGTGTCAGTCTACTACAAACGATCGCTTAGTAGTGTACTCATATTATGGTATGGTACTGGCAATGTGAGTCAAAAATTAGGTCTCAAATCTGCCCCTTTAACGGGATTAAAAGCGATCGTTTCGGCTGCTCGCATCCAATCCACCAAGAGAGAATAAACTTAACTTTTTCAAACCTCCGGCCTCAATCGGAGGTACTGATAACTGATAACTGATAACTGATAACTGAAATGACTTATGGGTTTATTTGATGATTTCAGCCAATTTTTCGAAGACAGACTTGAAGAGTTCCTGCAAAATAATCCTCATTTAGAACTACAGGCACTTGAAGAGCAACTACGCAAACAAGAAGAAGACACCCTGCGCCTGATCGCAGAACTCCAGCGCCAAGAAAAAAAATTAGAGCAAGATATTCTCTCTACTGCCCAAGAAGTTAAGCGTTGGCATAACCGAGTTGAAAAGGCACAAACAGCTAAGAGACTAGATTTAGTCCAGGCTGCCCAGGAAAGAGAAGCATATTTTTTGCGACAAGGTAATCAACAGTGGGGACAGATGCAAGGATGTAAACAGCGCATCCAGAAGGGGAAAGAACTCTATCATCAGATTAAAAAACGTCGTGAGGAGGTACGAGCAAAAGCTGCTCAAGCTGAGGCTACTCGTTATGCTGCAAAGAATGAAAGACGTTGGGAAACTGATGGCTGGAATCAAACCAGTTCCTATAATTTTGGTAATTCATCGGACCCATTAGAGGCACAATTTAAAAGTCTGGAAACAGATGAAGAGTTGGAAAAAATGAAGCGGAATATGGGAAAATAGTTGGATATCGATCGGATTGGGAAATTTAATAATTTCCCGATCTTTTGAGATTCGAGTTGAATATCAAGTCCGGTTGAATAGTTATAATTAGAAGCTCTCGTAGTATAGCTCTCAGCCCGATAAACATCTATATGGCGGGCTAGAGCAATACTACAAACAAAAATTGTTTTATCACTCTAACCCTTCTGCCTCTTTTGGTGCGCATTCCCTTGCGTCTTACGCCGACGCAGGGTTGCACCGCTTCTGCCTCCTGCCTTCTGCCTTACCTTCATGGGTAATATCAAATCCCGTAGCATCGGTATAATTAGATGGTTAATCTAGGAGTCAGGAGTAGTAGAGGCTTTCCTGCCGTTTGCTTCGCATAACTATCGTTAACGCCCGTACAGGAGTCAGGAGGGAAGAGAACGTAGAAAGATTTACTCTTTGCTGAAAATGAAGATTTTTTTATACCGAATTAAGCGGATTTGATATAATCTGTATTCTAAAACGGATTGAGTATAATTAGTTGAGAAATATTGCTATTATATAAATAATTAGTCTGATTTTTCAGCTCAAATCAAAGGATAAGATATTTATGTAGGAGAAAAAAATGGCAATTAAGGATGATTTTCTGTATCCTCGCAGTCCCTATCACGGTGATTTTACTCCAGAAAACTTAGTATTTAATGCTAATTTACAGGAATTTGCTCAACGAGTTAGTCTAATATGTGGCTTAGAAACTGGTGGGAAAATTTCTCCAGAGGAAGCTTACTACCAAGTTAAAGCTCTTTGGAAACAGTTGAAAAATTCTAAGGAAAATTTGGGTATCGGTGAAGATTCTGAGGATAATGAATAATTGATAATTGATAATTACCTCTCCCTTCCCTTTTAGAGAGAGGATTGACTAAAAGGAAAAAATAAATTTTTTTCCCTTTTCTTGGGGAGGCTTTAAAAGTGAATTATTTAATTATTAATTATTCGGTAAAATTAGTAAAAATGCCGAGAAAGAGTATTCAATATGACAAAAAGTAAAAATTTATAAAGGATAATTAAGTATAGACAAAGGAGGAAAATAAAAGTTGATATAATATTACGTATAGAGGGAAAAAATTTAACTTTATATCTCTTTAATCAAATAATAAACTATATAAAATTAATCCTGGAGAAACTCAAATGAATAAGCATAAATTTATTTTTCCACAAAGTTCCTATTACGGAAAAGGAACTCCAGAAAATACAGCTTTTAATGAAAAATTACAAGAATTTTCTCATAAACTAAATTATATCAGTGCTTTTCAAACAGCAGGGAAAATTCCAGCAAGATTGGCCTATATACAGGTGGAGGAGCTATGGCAAGAGTTAAAACAAACAAAAGAAAAGTTAGATAGTGCAAAATAAAGCTCAAATATAAGAATAATTTATGCTTGATAACCAGAGCGCGATCGCCAATTCTAGGTAATAATCAAAATCTATTGATTGGCGATATAGCTGCCGCTAGGCTCGGCCAACGCTTAAAATTAAAATATTAAAATTAAGATAATTTAGCCTCAAATCATTAGACATATCCAAAAATAAAAAATGAAATCAATTAAAGATATGAAATCAACAATTTCATTCCCTATTCCCTATTCCCTATTCCCTATTCCCTATTCCCTGACAACTGCCACGAAGTCTATTAATTTTCAAATACTAATTCCATCCTGTCACCCCTAAATCTTGTCATCCCATATTCAATAATCTTGCCATCCCCATCTACATTTATCGACTCTGCTAATAGAATAGGGTGATCGAGAGGAACTTCGAAAAAAGAAGCATCTCGATGGTCAATTATACGAGAATAAACATGAGTTCTATAACGAATATGGTCGCAATTATATAGCTCCTTTAACAATTGAGAAATTGAACCTTTCTTTTGCAAAAACTGAATTGCTTCCTCCTGTATTATTTCTGGAAAACGATCTAAAAGAAAATAACTATAGCACTACGCATTAAGGCATTTGACATTTCTAAATTCTGTTTGCGCAGCATTCCGTAGGAAAAGCCTTTGAGAGTTTACTATTCCCTATTCCCTTTTCCCTATTCCCTTTTCCCTTTTCAAGTAGCGCTATACTACCAATGCTCAGGGGTTGCTCATCCGCAAAAGCTAAACGTTCAATTAAAGCTACACTAACACCTACTTCTATTTCTAGTCTTTGAGCAATAGAAGCATCAGCAACTGTTTCAACTACTTGCAACAATTGAAAACTAGGATTTTGGCCTTGGGGGTTTAGAGTTTTATTATAACGTACCCGTTTACCAATAACATATTGAATAGGTTTAGTTACAACAAAAGTTCCACGACTTTGATCTACTCTGAGCAACCCTTCATTTTTTAAAATAGCGATCGCCCGACGCAAAGTATGACGGTTAACGTCAAAATATTTGCTGAGTTGAGTTTCAGTCGGTAACTTTTCTCCTACTTGATAAATTCCTTGATAAATATTTTGGCGTAACTCTTTAACAATTTGAGTATAAAATTGAGAATTGAGAATTTAAAATTCAGAATGCCAAATTTGATAGGCTAAAAACTTTGACACTCACAATAGTTTCAGGCAATTATTTTACATTTAAAGTTGGAAAATATTTGTGACATCCTTCCGTTTCACTGAATTCAGATCAGAATGGGAAACTAACCTAAATAATTATCCTTTGGGAATAGATATATTTTTCTTTGTTAAAAATACAGTAATTGGTTTACCGAGAACAACAAAAATTTCAAAAGCAGACACAGATTATGCCACGGATATACGGATTCAGAATAGCTAAATTAGTTATAACAGCTAAGTAAAATAAAATGAGGTAAAAAAATATGGCTTATGTAACAGTAAAAGGTGGAGAAGAAGCAATGCTCACACAGATTATGCCACGGATATACGGATTCAGAATAGCTAAATTAGTTATAACAGCTAAGTAAAATTAAATGAGGTAAAAAAATATGGCTTATGTAACAGTAAAAGGTGGAGAAGAAGCAATGCTCACACAGATTATGCCACGGATATACGGATTCAGAATAGCTAAATTAGTTATAACAGCTAAGTAAAGTAATAAGTAAAATAAAATGAGGTAAAAAAATATGGCTTATGTAGCAGTAAAAGGTGGAGAAGAAGCAATTAAAAATGCTGAAACACTACTGCAAAAATTAAGGCGTGGCGACCCGAATATTCCTGAATTAAGTTGAGAACAAATTAAACAACAACTTACCCTCGCAGTTAACCGAATTATGTGTGAAGGAAGTTTGTATGACCCAGATTTAGCTGCCTTAGCAATTAAACAATCTTGGGGGGATTTAGTAGAGGCAATATTTCTATTAAGAGCGTATCGGACTACTTTACCAAGACTTTATTATAGTCAACCTTTAGATACAACTAAAATGAAGATTCAACGGAGAATTTCTGCTATTTTTAAAGACATTCCAGGAGGTGAAGATTTAGGACCGAATTTTGATTATATTCATCGCCTTTTAGACTTTAAATTAGCTGCGGAAGGTAATACACCTACGACACCGGAAGGCAAAAATTTAAACATAGAAGAAAACTTTCCTAGAGTAATGAATACTTTGGAAAAAGAAGGGTTAGTTTGTGAGGAAAAATCAGAGGATGATCGGCAACCATTTGACTTAACTAGACAACCTCTTAAATTACCGGCAGAAAGAGATGCAAGATTACAAAATTTAGCTTGTGCAGATGAGGGTTTTTTGCTTAGTTTAGGATATTCAACTCAGAGAGGTTATGGTAGAAATCATCCTTTTGCTGGAGAGATTAAAATGGGTGAAGTTGAGGTGATTATTTTTCCAGAAGAGTTAGGTTTTGAACTAGCGATCGCTGATATTACTATTACTGAAGCGGAAAATGTAAATATGTTTAAAGGTAGCAAAGAACAACCTCCACAATTTACTCGTGGTTATGGTTTAACTTTTGGTTATAATGAACGAAAAGCTATGTCGATGGCGTTGATAGATCGGGCGATGCAAGCTAAAGAATTAGGGGAAGAAATTCAAGGACCTGCTCAAGATACAGAGCTTGTTTTGTACCACTCAGATAATGTTGAAGCTCAAGGGTTTGTACAACATTCAAAGTTACCTCATTATATTGATTTTCAGGCAGAAATAAATTTAGTTAGAAAGCTACGAAGTGAACAAAAAAATTATCAAAATATTGCAGAGAATGGAAAGTCTAAACTGGAGGAAGTTACATCAGAAAAGTCTGAGGAAAATCATTTTGGAGATTTTGCAATTAAGGAAGTTGCCTGGAAAAAATCTGGTGAAAATTCAATAGGGTTCAGATTCTACTAAAACTCATTATCTGAAAATATTAGATGATTTTTTCAGATGACAGAACGGCAAAACAATCTTTAACTGAACTGTGTTGAGTTATAGATTCATCTACTTTGCTTTTTCCTGAGAATGAACAGAAAAATTATCAAAATATTGCAGAGAATGGAAAGTCTAAACTGGAGGAAGTTACATCAGAAAAGTCTGAGGAAAATCATTTTGGAGATTTTGCAATTAAGGAAGTTGCTTTGGAAAAATCTAGTGAAAATTCAATAGGTTTCAGATTATAGTCAAACTCATAATCTGAAAATATTAGATGAGTTTTTCAGATGACAGAACGGCAAAACAATCTTTAACTGAAATGTGTTGAGCTATAGATTTATCTACTTTGCTTTTTCCTGAGAATGAACAGACAAATTATCAAAATATTGCAGAGAATGGAAATTCTAAACTAGAGGAAGTTACATCACAGAAGTCTGAGGAAAATCGTTTTGGAGATTATACAGTTAAGGCAGTTACCTGGGAAAAATCTAGTGAAAATTAAATGAGGAAAATCGTTTCGGAAATTCTACAATTAAGTAAGTTGCCTGGAAAAAATCTAGTGAAAATTAAATAGGTTTCAAATTCTGCTCAAACTCATAATCTGAAAATATTAGATGAGTTTTTCCGATGACAGAACGGCAAAACAATCTTTAACTGAAATGTGTTGAGCTATAGATTTATCTACTTTGCTTTTTCCTGAGAATGAACAGACAAATTATCAAAATATTGCAGAGAATGGAAATTTTCAACTAGAGGAAGTTACATCACAGAAGTCTGAGGAAAATTGTTTTGGAGATTCTACAGTTAAGGAAGTTGCTTTGGAAAAATCTAGTGAAAATTCAATAGGGTTCAGATTATAGTCAAACTCATAATCTGAAAATATTAGATGAGTTTTTCCGATGACAGAACGGCAAAACAATCTTTAACTGAAATGTGTTGAGCTATAGATTTATCTACTTTGCTTTTTCCTGAGAATGAACAGACAAATTATCAAAATATTGCAGAGAATGGAAATTTTCAACTAGAGGAAGTTACATCACAGAAGTCTGAGGAAAATTGTTTTGGAGATTCTACAGTTAAGGAAGTTGCTTTGGAAAAATCTAGTGAAAATTCAATAGGGTTCAGATTATAGTCAAACTCATAATCTGAAAAAATCATCTAATATTTTCCGATGACAGAACGGCAAAACAATTTTTAACTCAACTGTATTGAGTTATAGATTCATCTACTTTGCTTTTTCCTGAGAATGAACAGAAAAATTATCAAAATATTGAGGTTAATGGAAGTTCTAAACTGGAGGAAGTTACACCAGAGAAATCTGAGGAAAATCATTTTGGAGATTCTGCAATTAAGGAAGTTGCCTGGGAAAAATCTAGTGAAAATTCAATGAGAAAAATCAATAAATTATCTAGATGTAGTTAATTTTAATGAAAACTTATTAACTCAATTATTTGGCATAATGAATAATTATTGGTTCTCAACTATTACAAGAAAAGGGGAACAGAAAATCCAGATTAATACCACAGAAGTTTATCAAACTTTGTATCTAGAAATAAAACAAAAGTTAGCATTAGATATTTCAGTAGCTCAAGTTTGAGAGTGGATGGTTAATAGAGTAGTAGCTGCTTATGACAATTATCATAAACAGTACCAAACAAAAATAACCAAATTAACTACAGGAGCGCTCAATAATTCTAAAGGGAGATGGCATGAGTTTATAGTAACTGGATTATTTGCTGAAGTAGCTCTTGATTTTTATTTAAAACATCAAGTTAGTCTGATAATATTTAGAATTCCTAATTCTAGAGATGAAACTAAACCTGAGTATTTAAAGCTTTGTCAGAATCAAGAATTTCAGATAAATTATCCTCTAGAAAATATTGAAGCAATTAAAGAGAAAATTTTTTTATCAAGTCCTGATTATGTTATTTCGGTAATTGAAAATGATCCACTTGTTCATTTAATTCAGCCATACATAGAACTACAAGCAAACCAACCAGAATATTTAGGAGTAGAAGTTTATGATTTATTAAAAGGTAAACTCAAAGCTAAAGAAGTAAAAGGTGTTATATCTGTTAAAGTATCAAATCGTCCAGGTCGTCGTTATCAAGCTTTATATGAAACAGCTATGATTAAAGCTGTTAGTTATACATCAGGACAAATATGGAAGTATTATATGATAACTGCTGAAGACTTTTCTAATTCAGATAAAAGAATATTTAGCCAAGGTATTGCACCTCACGGCATTGCTTTAAATTTAGACTTAAAAAGTGTTGATAATATGTATTCAGATTATAAGCAGCAGGATTTAATTAACTTAGTTGAATATGCCATTTTTAGATGATTATTAAACCCTACTAAATATACATAAAAAAGTTAAACTACATACTTGCTTTTTGGAGAATAGACTAAAGGTAGTTCTAACTGATAACCTATTTCTTCTTGATAATTAATTTTCTCCATGTTGACGAAATTAAGGATAGTTTTAGCAACTCCTTGGGCAGCTAAATATGGTACTCCATTACCAATAGTTTTAAACTTATTAGTGAGAGTCATATTATTTGGTAAAGCAAATTTTTCAGGTAAAGACTGAATAGCTAATGCTTCTGCTACAGAAAGACGACGAATTTTATATGGATGTAAATGAACTTCATTATTTCCATAACAAGCGGTAGGAGAATAACGCCATCTATGAAGACGTTTATAAGATTTTTTTCTATCATCTCCTTCTGCCACTGTCTCAAATTTTATTCGACCTGCTCTTGGTTGAAAATAATCTTTTGAATTAGGATGATTGACAACATTATTTTGCCTAAACCAATACTCAACTGTTAATTCTTGAAGTATTCCTTTAGGGCAATTTATTTCTGAATTTTCTACAAAAGTATTTGTCTCAGGCCAACCATAAGAAAATACTTGACTTTGAGGATATAAGAGATATTTTTCCCAAGGAAAAATATTTTCAGGAATTACCTTTTTATAGTTAGTATTCAAACCTTTATCTTGGACTAATTTACATCGGAAACCAATTAAAATAATTCTATATCTATCTTGAGGAACTCCATATTCAATAGCATTAATTAAACGTTCAGTAATAATATATCCGTATCTGTACAACTTACTTTTCATCTCCTCATAAAAAGCTCGATGTTTTTTAGTAGACCATAAACCTTTAACATTTTCAAAGACAAAAAAATCAGGTTGTTGCTGACAAATTAATTCAATATAAGCATCTGACAATTTACCATTTTCTCCATTTTTTCCCCGATTTTTTCCACCTACTGAAAAATCAGGGCAAGGAGGTCCGCCAATAAATCCAATAAAATCGGAATTTCTCCTAGAATCTTTGACTAATTCTTGTAAATAAGTTTTGCCATTCTCTTCAGTTAAACTAACTAAACTATCTGTAAAATATCCATATTCTGGCTCGGATATTTTTAATAATTGTCGAGCATAACTATAAGCTGCCATAAAAGGAGAAAAATTTTCATTGACAAATACAATTTCAAAGGCGGTATTTTCAAAACCTAAGTCTAGAAAACCACAACCTGAAAAGAAGGAAAAAACTTTTATCTTTAGCATCGTTAGACAGTATATATAGTGGTACGATGTAAGTCGTGATATATTTATTCTATCTCTAATACCACTTTGAAAAAAGAATGCTATAAAAATGTGCATATTAATGCAGACTATTCCATCTTCCCCATTCCCTATTTTATGGAGACATTTAATAAGTTCATAAGCAAAATTAATTACCAAAAAATCAGATATAAAGCCTCTCCCTTCAAGGAGAAAAAAAATCCTTTTAACCAATCCTCTTTTTTTTAAGAAGAAGTAATTGTTAATTATTTAAACATCCTATTAACTCCCTGTTCCCTGTTCCCTGTTCCCTGTTCCCTGTTCCCTGTTCCCTTTCTCAACTAGGAAATTCCTAAAAGCACAACTACTTATGAATAACCAACTAGAAAATGGTTTTAACTTTGCCTATTTAGACGAACAAACAAAATGTTCTATTCGTCGTGCTTTACTCAAAGCAGTAGCAATTCCTGGTCATCAAATACCCTTCGGTTCTAGAGAAATGGCAATGTCTTATGGATGGGGTACTGGTGGTATTCAAGTCACAGCTTCAGCGATTGGTAAAAACGATATTTTAAAAGTAATTGACCAAGGTTCAGATGATACAACAAACGCGGTGAATATTCGCCGATTTTTTGTAAAAGTTTGTGGGATAAAAACCACAGAAAAAACAACAGAAGCAACAATTATTCAAACCCGCCATCGCATTCCAGAAATACCACTCAAGGAAGGTCAAATTATTGTTTATCAAGTGCCAATTCCTGAACCTTTGCGTTGGTTATAACCTTCAGAAATGGAAACTCGAAAAATGCACGCTTTATCTGAATATGGAGCTATGTATGTGAAATTGTATGAGGATATTACGAAATTAGGAGACTTTGCCACAACCCACGATTATCCAGTAATGGTAAATGACCGTTATATAATGAGTCCGAGTCCTATCCCCAGATTTGATAATCCTAAGATGAATTATTTACCAGCTTTGCAACTTTTTGGCGCGGGAAGGGAGAAGCGTATTTATGCAATACCTCCTTATACTAAGGTCAAAAGTTTAGATTTTGAAGACTATCCGTTTACTGTGGAAAAATGGAATAACGCTTGTGAGTTTTTTGGTTCTACAGAGAGTTTTTTGGATGAGATTTTGATAGACGATCAAGGAAGTAAAATGTGGGTTTGTTCTGATACAGATTATTGTCATGAAAGGCAATTAATAATGGATAATTGATAATGGATAATGGATAATTACCTCTTTCTAAAAGGCTATGTTTTATAAGCATCTTTCTTAAGATAAAACCTGACTCTTATGTGTAAGGAAGTTGCATACAACCTCCCTACCTACTCCCTACTCCCTACTCCCTACTCCCTAAAAAAATTGATAATTACCTCTTTCTAAAAGGCTATGTTTGATCAGCATCTTTCTTAAGATAAAACCTGACTTTTATGTGTAGGGAAGTTGCATACAACCTCCCTACCTACTCCCTAAAAAAATTGATAATTACTTCTTTCTAAAAGGCTATGTTTGATCAGCATCTTTCTTAAGATAAAACCTGACTCTTATTGTGCAGGGAAGTTGCTACTAACCTGCTCCCTATTCCCTATTCTCTACTCCCTACTCCCTAAAAAAATTGATAATTACCTCTTTCTAAAAGGCTATGTTTGATCAGCATCTTTCTTAAGATAAAACCTGACTCTTATGTGTAGGGAAGTTGCATACAACCTCCCTACCTACTCCCTAAAAAAAATGGTAATTACTTCTTTCTAAAAGGCTATGTTTGATCAGCATCTTTCTTAAGATAAAACCTGACTCTTATTGTGCAGAGAAGTTGCTACTACCCTACTCTCTATTCCCTATTCCCTATTCCCTATTCCCTATTCCCTAAAAAATATGACATTAAAACCATTATTAAATGTAGAAAAATTGAGTAAGTATTATGGCAAAATTAAAGCCTGCAACGAGATATCTTTCAACCTCTATCCTGCCCAAGTTTTAGGAATAGTAGGAGAATCTGGTTCCGGCAAATCTACTCTCTTAAATGCTATTGGCAGATACATATCTATTGATCAGGGAAATATCACCTATACTACTTCTAGTGGAGAGATATTAATAGTGCCAAAACTATCAGAAACCCGCTGTCGTTTATTAAGACGAACTGAATGGGGATTTGTCCAACAAAATCCTCGTGATGGATTAAGA
>NZ_JAAHHT010000258.1 GCF_010672085.1 Okeania sp. SIO3I5 | reverse complement strand
TAACTCAATAAACTTCTAATAATTAATAATTATTAATTATTATTAATTATTATATTCCTTCTTTCATTATTAATTATTCATTATTAATTATTCATTGAATACATATTGCTAGGCAAAGAGAAGATTTTCATTATAAAACTGCTCATAAATTAGTTAAAGAATATGATTTAATTGCAGTTGAAAACCTTAACATTAAAGGTTTAGCCAGAAATAACAAATTATCAAAATCAATTTATGATGTAGCCTGGGGAACTTTTCTTGAAAAATTGAATACAGTAGCGGTAAAACGCGGTGTTCATGTAGTTAAAGTTAATCCTCATAATACATCACAAAATTGTAGTAATTGTGGTCATAAAGTACCTAAAACTTTATCAGTCAGAACCCATTCTTGTCCTAAATGTGGAACAGTTCTAGATAGAGATGAGAATGCAGCACGAAACATACTGAATAAAGCATTATGCGAGGTGGGTATCATCTTGCCTGCTTGTGGAGGCTTAGACACTGGTCAGCCTGTGAGACAAGAAACTTCTGAGACTTGGATTCAATTATCCCTGCTTTAGAAGCTCCCGTTATAATCTCCGATTTAACGGGAGAGAACTTCACGCATTTAACGGAAGCTGAGAAAAAACAGGATGAGAAGGTAGCAAAATCTACTCGTAATTTAGTCTTGATCAATGACAAAATTAAATTTCAGTCTGAAGAAGATTTGGAAAATTATATAGAAGAAAATTTTAACCAAATTTTTCCAGACTTAGTTTTGATTAAACGTCAGCATACTATTAATACGCAAAGATGCGATTTACTATGCTCTACTAAGTTGGTTAAACAACCTGTGATAATTGAGTTAAAAAATGAAGAGGATAGAGGTTTAATATCTCAGCTTACTCGGTATAGGAAAGCTTTACTTATAGAGAAGCCTTTTACAGAACAAATAGATTATTCGTTACCTGTGAAATTAATAGCGATCGCTCCTACTTTTCACGAGGATAATTATACAGATAAGGAAGCTTCTAAGTTTGAGAATGATTTTTGTTTGTGGGAGTTTAGTATTGATATTGAAGAGAATCAAGAGATTGCTCAATTTAATCTTTCAGGAAAAATTTATGATATTCCTTATCCTATATTTGGCTTGCCAGGAAAAATTTTAAACTCTGAATCTTATAGTAAAAGTTTACCGACTTTTGCTTGGGAATTTTATTCGAGACTCGATCAAAAATACAAGAAAGATTTTCTAGCTTTACGAAATCTATTAATTGGTCAACCAAAAATTAAAGAAATGGTTACGACGAGCTATAAAAAAGTATTGTATGGAACAGGTGCAGGAAAAAATCATAAAAAGTTAGCAGAAATTACTAATACTTCTGGAAAAGATGTATGTTTATTTCTGTGGTTGCCAACATTTGTACACACAAAGTCTGATCAACCAGTAGCAAGATTTGGATTGGTTTTAAAAAGTTCTAGTAATCCTTTATCTAATGATTCTATTGTTGAGTGGTTAGTCTCAACTAAAGAAACTTTGAATAGTAAAAATACACCTGATATTAATTCAGAAGTAGCTGCTTATAATAGAGATGGCACATTAAAATGGAGTAGAGCAAATTTATATTTAGCTAACGTGACTTTTCGTTACACTCAAGACCTAGCTAAATTAGAGGAATGGAAAAGAGTAGTCCAAACATCTAATAAAAAGTCTAAAAAGGGATTAAAACAGATCGTTAATTCCTATCAAAATAATCCGACATTCTGGTTACTAATGTATGTCTTAAAAGGTGTGACTCCAGAAACTATTAATGATGAAGATAGAGCTTGGTGGGAGTCATATAAAACACAAACTCCTACATATTTGGGTTGGTATATTGATTTGGCTATCAAAACTTGGAATTATAGGATTAAGTAAAAGTAATTTAACTCAGTATTGTATTGTTTAGTTGACTAAATAAAATTGAGTCTTTTTTTGTAAATAATGGCCTTAAGTATACAAAATCAAAAATTGATAGGGGATCATAAATTAGTAAAAAAAAGTCTATTTCTGAATACTTAAGCTCACATTCTACCCATCAAATTGTCATATTAAAAGTAGTACAAAAATTAGTCATTTCAGAATATTTTCCACACAAAATCAGATAAGAATGCTTGATTTAGCTTTCTAAATCATTCCCTGTTTTGTGAGGACAGCGCTATAATTTTTTGGAAAGGGTATCTATTAATTTGTCTGCTATTCCTGAAATCCAATTTTCATCTTGTTTAGTGTAACTGCGAGGTGCATTTGCACCTAAAATCATCACACCATTATTGCCAAGAGGTTGACAAATTACACCTTGAGTATTTTCTGGCAAATAATTAAACTCAATACGACCTGGATAAACTTTTAAATCTACTAAATAAATAGGTTTTTGTTTATCCAAAACTCGCTTTAAAATAGCTCCTGGTTTGATTTGTGATTCAGATGGTAAAATTCCTCTTCTTAATAAGATTTTGCCTTGATACCAGATAATAACAGTTTTAGTAACTGTATTAGTTAACAATAAACTAGAAGCCCAAGCAAGTTCATTTTTAGCTATCTCTGATAATTCAGGCAATAGTTCAAATCCTAATTCACCAATTAATTTAACAGTATCAGGAGAGCGTGGTTGTATTTGTTGCCAAAGTAAACCAGTCAAAATCAACAAAGCACTTAAAATTACTCCTACGACATCGGAACGAGCTTGGGAAGCTAAAAGATTAGGGGTGAAAAATCGATTAATCATTAGTAAAGTTCCACCTAATCCTCCTACTATTATAGGGAGTCTTCGTAATACTTTGTTTGGGTCAGATTGAGTCATATTTTTAGTGATCAGTTATAAGTAGGGCTTGCTGAAAAAGTCTAATGGTGAAGACAGGGAGTAGGGAGTAGTTAAGAGTCAAGAGTTGGAGGGAGTTATAGAGAAGGTCGTTGGAAAAATCATCCCTTAATTTTTCGGCTTCCCGTTAGCCTAAAATCCTAAATTTTTGAACTTTCAAGACCTAAAAGCTGGCATTTTTGAGGGTACCTAAAAAGGCTGAAAGCAAGCAGCTTGAAAAGCTTTAATATTTAATCAGCAAACCCTAAGTAGCTCTGATAGGAGTCAGGAGTCAGAAGTCATAAGTCAGGAGTCAGAATTTTAAAAGTTTTTAGCTCAAATTAACTACTATAAAAATTGTTACAACCAATACGAGGATTGCTATATCTCCAATAATAAAAAATCAAATCAATTATCGTACTCTTATTCATCAATTCTTTCTCCCTATTCCCTATCTTAGGGTAGGGGTAAGTTTTTAACAAAGGGATGAGTAGACTTTTATCCAGTATAAAATTTCAAGAAAAACGTGCTTTTTTGTACCCCACACTCCCCATACTTCCCTACTCCCTCTATAACATTTTAACCAACTTCATCACGTTCAATAATCCGTTGAAATAAATAACCAGTGCCTCGTGCAGTTAAAATTAATTCTGGATTACTTGGATCTTCTTCCAACTTAGCCCTAAGCCGAGAAATATGAACATCAACTACTCGCGTATCCACATGACGCTCTGGAGTATAACCCCAAACTTCCTGCAAAATTTCAGAACGGGAAAAAGGCTCTCCAGAACGACTTACCAATAACTCCAACAAACTGAACTCCATACCAGTAAGTCTAATCCTTTCATCTCCTTTATAAACCTGACGTTTATTAGTATCAATTCTAATAGTGCTGACTTGAATAACACCAGAACTAGGAATACCATTACTCCCATCTTTATCCACCCGGCGTAATACAGAACGAATTCTTGCTTCTAATTCTTTTGGAGAAAAAGGCTTTACCACATAATCATCAGCACCTAACTCTAAACCTGTAATTCTATCTGCAACATCTCCCAAAGCAGTTAGCATAATTATGGGAATATCTGACTCTTTCCGTAACTCTTGACAGACACCATAACCATCTAATTTAGGCATCATCACATCTAATACCACCAAATCTGGCTCTGTTTTGTGAAAAGTCTCTAAAGCTTCTTCCCCATCAGCAGCGGTAACAACATCATAGCCAATCATTGACAGTCGAGTTTCTAAAATGCGACGGATACTTGCCTCATCATCAACAACTAATATTTTTTCTTTATTATTTTCCACTTTTCTTAAATCTCCTTAACTAAGCTTTATGATTATATTAATTTTTTTAACTCTATCATCAAACAGGACAATAGAAATTACCATTTTTTATAGCAAGGAACAGGGAGCCGGGAACAGTGGGAAAAACATTTCCTAGTTAAGATTCATCATCTAGTCTATGTCCTAACCAATTCTTTTTTAGCTGTACTACTCCTAAGCTAAAAATTAGTTAAACTTTGGCGTTGCATAGAGTAGGGGATGAATTAGTGGGTGTAGGGAGTGTGGGGAGTATGGGAGGAATTATATATATTTTATTTTTATTTGCTCATTGGAATTATAGTTTTAGAGAAAGAGGAAGTAAAAAGATTCATCCCTTGGTTGAGCAACGCCTAAACTTGATTTTTTTTTATATTTGCTGGTGAATATTAGCTTGTTTTAAGAAATGCCAAAACAGAAAACAAAATATGTTTGTACGGAATGTGGGTATGAGTCCCCACAATTTTTGGGCAAATGTCCTGGCTGTAATACTTGGAATTCTCTAAAAGAGGAGATAGAACAATCAACTACAAATGCTCTACAAAGATTAGGGCTGACTGATATTGGTATTGGTTCTCAAGCATCTGAAGGGGATGATTCTTCTGGTCAGCCAAGGGCATCTTTTTTATTATCCCAGATTTCTGACCAAACTTTGTCCAGAATGCCTTCTGGGTTTGAAGAGTTAGACAGAGTGCTTGGTGGTGGAATTGTTCCTGGTTCCTTGGTATTAATTGGTGGAGAACCTGGTATTGGTAAGTCTACTCTTTTGTTACAGGTGGCTAATCAGTTGTCTAGTAGATGTCGGGTTTTATATGTGTCGGCGGAAGAATCTGGACAACAAGTGAAGTTACGTTCCCAACGTTTAATTGTCAATTTCAATGAAGTATCAGAAGAGGATAAGGATAATGAAGTAGAAGTGGAGGATAAGGATAATTTTTTAAATGTTGAGATGGATGAGGATTTATCTGCAAATGAAAATCAAGAAAAAAATGGCAATTCTGAATCTATAGAAGATTCTGCTACAAATTCTCAGGAAAATTTATTTTTATTACCAGAAACAGATTTAGAGGTAATTTTGAGAGAGTTGGAATCTCTCAAACCATATCTAGCAGTAATTGATAGTATTCAGACTATCTATTTTGCTTCTTTAACTTCCGCTCCAGGTTCGGTTGCTCAAGTTCGGGAATGTACTTCCGCTTTGATGCAAGTGGCAAAAAGGGAAAATATTACTTTATTAATAGTCGGTCATGTAACTAAAGATGGTGCTTTAGCAGGTCCTCGTGTATTAGAACATTTGGTAGATACAGTTTTATATTTTGAAGGCGATCGCTTTGCCTCCCACCGTTTGTTGCGCTCTATGAAAAATCGCTTTGGTGCTACTCACGAAATTGGAGTGTTTGAAATGGTGGCTAATGGTTTAAAAGAAATATTAAATCCATCAGAATTATTTCTCGGAAGTAGAGATGAATATTCTTCAGGAACTTCTACGGTTGTTTCGATGGAAGGTACTCGCCCCATAGTTGTAGAAATTCAAGCTTTAGTAAGTCCGGCAAGTCATGGTTCTCCCCGACGTTCTACTACTGGAATTGATAGTAGTAGGTTACAACAGATTTTGGCAGTCTTGGAAAAACGGGTAGGCATTCCTTTATCAAAATTGGATACTTATGTGGCGACCGTGGGAGGTTTAAGTGTGGAAGAACCCGCAGCAGATTTAGGAGTAGCTATTGCTGTAGTGGCTAGTTTTCGCGATCGGGTAGTTGACCCTCGAACAGTTTTGCTGGGAGAGGTAGGTTTGGGTGGGCAAGTTCGACCAGTGTCTCAGTTGGAGTTGAGATTAAGGGAAGCTGCCAAGTTAGGTTTTAAAAAGGCAATTATTCCCAAAGGTCAGCAACCGCCAGATTTAGGAATGCGTATTTTGCCAATCGCTAAGGTCATAGATGCGATTATTGCTTCTATTCCGGCGCAACCTCCAACTATGGGGAATTAAAGATTTGGTGGTGGTGATAGTAATAGTAGAGAGAGTGTGGGAGGTCTGGGAGGTCTGGGAGATGTGGGAAGGGTGGGAGGTGTGGGAGGTGTGGGAGGTGTGGGAAGAAATTCAAAAATACATATCTTCGCCATTACTATGTACGATAACCGAGAATTTTTTTGTTAAACCTCCGTTCAATCAATTAGGGTTTGCTGAAAAAGTATGAATGGTAAAGGTAGGATTCAGGAGAAATGAGAATTATAGAGCAGCTAGTTGGAAGAATTTAAGAAGTTATTTTTCTGTCATAGTCTGCCCAAAATACTAACTTTATCAACCTAAATAACCTAAAAAGTTACACTTTTTTCAGCGTAAAAAGGAACGAAAATAATATAAATAACCTACTATTTATGAGGCAATAATGTTAATATAACACCAAAACTTATAAGGTATGGAATTATTATAATAGTTATTGATATTACATAACTGCACAAAAAAATATTTAATTGAACTGTATTTATCTATAAGAATCTTCTACTTTCCTTATCCCTTTTTCCTTCTTCCTTCTTCCTTAAATCCTTAACTGAACTGTATTTGTTGATAAAAACCTATTCCACTAATAATATTTTTGCTGAAAAGCCCAAATATTCTTAAAGATAAAAACGAAAAATGCAGCTTTTCAGGAAAGTTTTACTTAAGTAAATAAGCATTTTTAGAATAGTGGGATAGGTTGAAAGTTATAGTTTTTGAATGCTGTATGTAATGTCTCTGCGTAAGTCCTGTCTTAAAAAAAATGAGCATTGAGATATGCCTTGTTGAGTCTTGCTAAGAATATTCTCTCTGGAAAAATAGACTAGGGCAGGATGGCAGAAATAACTGACCAGTTACATGCTTGCCTTAAGCTTTACTAAGCAATAATGCATGAACTTTTAATTTTTAATTTTGAATTCCGCGTATCGGCACTAGGGCTTGCTGATTAAATATAAAAGCATTGATAGATAAAGGTTTTAGCCTTTAAGGACCGAAAAAAGTGTAACTTTTTAAGCTTGAGGACCAAAAAGTTAGGATTTTGGGCTGACTATGGCAGAAAAATTAAGGGATAAATTTTCCCACTACCTTCTCTAAATTCCTCCTGACTCGTCCTACTACTACTCATACTTTTTCAGGTAACCCTAGACTAGGGAAATTTTTTTTATCTGAAGCACCCAAATGTATGGCTTTGTAATTTTTGTATTATTTGGTATTATTCTGCTATACGCAATAGTAAAATATATAATTAAATCTTATGTTTGTCGGTACAACTGAAGCCGCTTCTTTATTGAATATTTCTACTCAACGAGTCCGAGTTTTACTGAAAGAAGGTCGGATTCAAGGCGCTCGGAAAATTAATGGTCGAACTTGGGGGATTCCTCTCTACGAAGGAAGACCAAGAATCTCTGGTAAAAAACGCGGTCCCGAACCCAATTGGTCTCAAAAGCGCCATTGCGGTCAAAATACCCTTCATTTTAATCGACCTAATATAGATAAAAATCGGAAGCTCAAAAAGATTGATCCTCAAGCACAAGACGAATATGTATTTTCTGCCCAACGTGGCTCTAAGATTTTAGCTAAAGGTCACGAAGTGGAGATTAATGGTCCTTGTCGGATTGTTTATCGACCGGATCAGCCTCATAGTTGTGGAGCGACTGTGTGGATTGAGACTTTAGCAACGGTAACTGTCTTTAATTTTGATGGTACGGTGCAGCGGGTTGATAGTAAATGGGTTTGGGAAGAAGAGGAAATGTGGAAAATTAACAAGAAAAGTATTGAGGAATTAATTAGGATTTGTTGATTAAATCTCAAACCGTTTACAGATAAATGCTCAAACTTAGTCAGGGATTAATTCTGACTTCTGAGCTGTCCAGCTCTCACAGGTGGCCATATAAATCAGATCAAATCCGGTTAAACAACCTCACTATCAATCTAGTAGTCAGTAGTCAGTAGTCAGTAGTTAGTAGTCAGTAGAAGATACGCTCATTACTTGTTTCTACCTTACTTCAATAATTTCACACTCAACTGCCTACACACTTCAGGCTAAACCGCTGTAGATGCGATATTGCATCCTACATCTGCACGACAAAATGTAGCATAAATACCAAGTAGTCAGTAGTCGTAGGGACGTTGCATGCAACGTCCGTACAGTAGTCATTAGCGAATGATATAGCGCTACCCATTAAGGCATTTGACATTCCTAAATCTTGAAACCCTTTGACAGTTTACTATTTCCTCACAGGAGTGCGCGTTCCCTCTCTTGGTCAGCATTCCCTCATAGGAGTGCGCATTCCCTCTCTTGGTCAGCATTCCCTTGCGCCTATCGGCGGCGCGGGGTCTGACCGCTTGCGACTTGCCTCTTGCAGAGGAGCTTCCTCTTACAGAGGAGCTTCCTCTTACAGAGGAGCTTCCTCTTACAGAGGAGCTGCGCTAACGCTAACGCTAACGTCGTCGCGGAGTCGCACCGCTTGCGCCTATCGCCGACGCGGGGTCTGACCGCTTGCGCCTAGCCTCTTGCAGAGGAGCTTTGCTTTTTCTTATAGGGAATGCTCCGCAAACATGTCGCGCAGCTTTACGGCGACGCGGGGTCGCACCGCTATTCCCTATTCCCTATTCCCTAGCGCTATATTAGTTAACTTTGTGGCTCCACGAAGTATTTATACTTAATATTTTTCTGATTATTTGACTAATGAGAATGGTCAATCAATCAGATTTACACAGTATAAATACTTACCAAGTCCTCAATTTTTATATTACTTTTAATACTAGAAATTGACGTGCGGAACGTGGGTTTAATAGTATTAGAACTCAATCAAATGAACCTGCCCCAATGATAACGACATATAGCACTATCAAAATAGGGCGCGGACATTTATAAATGATCAAACTCACTCAAGAACTACTTCTGATTTCTGTACGTCGCCAATCTAACGGCTCCCTGGGCGTAGCGCTATAATTCACTAAACTATCCCTGTAAAAACAGAGAAATTTTCTTTACAGCCGTTGACAAAATCTCCGGTTTATGAACCAAAGCAAACCTCACATACCCCTCTCCCGCCTTACCAAAACCTGCCCCTGGGGCAACCGCTACCCCCGTACTTTCCACTAGATCCACACAGAAACCCACAGAATTCTGAGCATATAATTCTGGTAACTTTGCCCAAACATACATAGTGGCTGATGGTATTGGCACAGGCCAACCAATATTATCCAATGCTCCAACAAAAATGTCCCGTCGTTGGCAAAAAATGTCTACAGTTTCTCTAATTACTTCTTGGGGGCCAGTTAAAGCAGCGATCGCTCCATTGAGAATGCCCCGATACTGATTAAAGTCAATACAAGCTTTAACTTGTCGTAAAGCTTGAATTAATTGAGGATTACCAATGGCATAACCTACACGAAAACCTCCCATACTATAGGACTTAGACATGGTAAAAAATTCTATAGAGACAGTTTTTTCTGGGTCAGCTTGAAAAATGGAAGGAGCCAGAGGCTGTTTATCCTGCTTTTGGTTTAATACTCCATCCTCTATAGTTAAATCCCCACTAACATTATCCCTACTGCCAACTCCTAATTCCCAATTCTCTGCTTTTGGAGCTTCAGAAAATGTGTCAAAAATGAAATCTACATAAGGAGCATCGTGAACCAAGACCAAATTATGTTTTTGGCAAAAAGCCACAGTCTCTTGGAGAAAAGATAAAGGAGCGATGGCCGTTGTGGGATTATGGGGATAACTCAAAACCATCATCTTTGCCTGAGCTAAGACAGATTTAGGAATATCTCCCAGAACAGGCAAAAACTTATTCTCTGCCAATAAAGGCATAGGGTAAACTTGACCTCCTGCCAAATACACCCCACCACTATGAGAAGGATAACCAGGGTCTTGCAGTAAAGCAAAATCCCCAGGATTTAGCACAGCTAGAGGTAAATGAGCTGTACCCTCCTGGGAACCAATTAAAGCTAAAACTTCAGTTTCCGGATCTACAGAAATGGAAAATTTATTATTATACCATTGAGCTGCTGCCTGCCGAAAAGCTTGAGTGCTAGAAAATAAAGAATAACCATGAGTACTAAAATCTTGTAGAGATTGGGCGATCGCTTCTAGAGCATGGGGAGACGCTGGTAAGTCAGAAGAACCCAGAGACAAATCTATCAAATTTTGTCCTGCTACCTTTGCCCTTGTCTTAGCCTTATCCATATCAGCAAAGACATTAAAGCTTAGAGGTTCTAAACGTTTTGATAACTGCATTTTTCAAGAATGTAGAATTTAGAATTTAGAATTTAGAATTAGTAAATTTTCAGGCATTGTAGAATTTAGAATATATAGCAATCAATCAAGAAAGTTGTAACAATCTTTGAATATTTTGAATATTATAGTTAATCTGGTTGTGCATCAGCAAAGTCAAGTAGGGCAGGCCAATAGAATCTAAAAGCACTGATGTATAAAGTTTGAGCGCATTTTTGCACGGAAAAAATTGCAAGTTTTTTAGACCTAAAAGCTCAAAAAGTTAGGATTTTGGGCAGATAAGGGGGGGGAATTTTAAGGGACAATGCTGACTCCTACCTCCTCTATAATTCCTATTTCTCCTTACTCCTGAGGACTGAGGACTGACCCCTGACTCCTGAGGACTGACTCCTCCCCTCACTCATAAGACTTTTTCAGCAAACCCTAATTATTCACCCTAGCTCAAAAATAAACCTATACAAGCTTTAAAGAGAAAGCAGTCAAACTAAGAAATTTATCAATATGACTTTTGACTTACTATGTTTAACTTTTGACTTTTAAATTCTGCGAAGCGGTTGAATACTGACTTTTGACTTAGGTAATAAAACTTTACATCCACTTCCCCCCTACAAAGTCCTAACCCGATCCCCGCCTCTGATAGACTTTAACACTGGGAGAGCAAAATCAAAAAGCTTTCCTCAGCAGTTGGGAGAATAAAAATTCATGGATAACGTAATTGGTTTAGAAATTATCGAAGTAGTAGAGCAAGCAGCAATCGCCTCTGCTCGTTGGATGGGAAAAGGAGAGAAAAATACTGCAGACGAAGTAGCCGTAGAAGCTATGCGGGAACGCATGAACAAAATTCATATGCGAGGCCGCATCGTGATTGGAGAAGGGGAGCGAGATGAAGCCCCCATGCTCTACATTGGCGAAGAAGTAGGAATTTGTACTCAGCCTAATGCTAAAGATGTCTGTGACATACAACAGCTAGTCGAGATTGACATAGCAGTTGACCCTTGCGAGGGTACAAACCTAGTTGCCTATGGTCAAAATGGTTCTATGGCAGTATTAGCTATTTCTGAGAAAGGTGGTTTATTAGCAGCACCAGATGTCTATATGAAAAAATTAGCTGCACCAGCAGTAGCTAAAAATCATGTAGATATAAACAAATCTGCTACTGAAAACCTCAAGATTATTTCAGACTGCATGGAACGTGCTGTTGATGAATTGGTGGTTGTAGTCATGGATCGCCCCCGTCATAAAGACTTAATCAATGAAATTCGTCAAGCTGGTGCCAGAGTTCGTCTCATTAGTGATGGTGATGTTTCTGCAGCAATTTCCTGTGCATTTTCTGGTACAAATATTCATGCTTTGATGGGTATTGGTGCAGCCCCAGAAGGAGTAATTTCCGCAGCAGCGATGCGTGCTTTAGGAGGCCATTTCCAAGGACAACTGATTTATGACCCAGCTATTGTCAAAACTGGTTTGATTGGAGAAAGCAAGGAAGATAACATGAAGCGACTCAAGGATATGGGTATCGAAGATCCAGATAAGGTTTACAATGCTGAAGAGTTAGCTTCTGGGGAAACAGTGCTATTTGCAGCTTGTGGTATTACTCCTGGTACTCTAATGGAAGGAGTACGCTTTTTCCCTCATGGTGCTCGTACCCAAAGTTTAGTTATTTCTTCTCAGTCAAAAACTGCTCGGTTCGTAGATACTGTGCATATGTTTGGAGAATCAAAAGTACTGGAACTGAAATAAAAATAGTATTGGGGTAAATTCAGTTATCAGTTATAGCAGGGAACAGGGAACAGGGAACAGGGAACAGTTGGAAAAGTGTTTCCTAGTCTAAGATTTATCATCAGTCCATGTCCTAACCAATTCTTTCTTAGCTATATCAGTCAATACAGTTCAGTTAAGGATTTTTTTGCAGTTCTGTAATCTGAAAAGCTCATATAATGGTTCCATACCTTATGACTTTTACTCTGATCTAAACCGTATTGAGTTATCAGTACCTCCTACTTCAGTAGGAGGTTCGAAATACTGAATCAAACATTTTTTCATCCCCTTCAAAGAGGAGGCTATTGATCTTAACTTTTTGGTCAAAATTGATTCCTGGTTAAGCATTTTAGCTATCAGCTATTAGCTATTAACACTCAGCAAAAAAAATGAAAGACAAATAAGTTTAAGTCAATAAAAGTCGCCAGAGTAGTTAGGATATTCTATCTCCTCTTAAATTTAGTCTGTGCTACGAATTTAACTTTAGACTTCTGAGTTCAGCTATATCTATCAGTCTCGAAAATTCTTCCTAAAAAAAATTAGAATTTGTTCAATAGATAGGGTTTGCTGAACTGATATGCTTTGACTTCATAATTCAAGGAAATTATTAATCTTTTGGGGTGGGTTTTAAATTAAGTATTTTATAAATATTTTAGTTAGATGGAAAAATTTTAACCATCCATAACACCTGCCTCATTTTTGTTGAGTTATAATCAGCTTCAAAACCATATAAATTTATCCTAGTTTATTCTCTAAGGACGAGCTTTAAATCAAAAAGAACAAAAATTAACAAAATAAAAATTATATGAATATCGCAGTAATAGGACTTAGCCATAAAACAGCTCCAGTTGAAGTTAGAGAAAAATTAAGTATTCCAGAAACAGAAATACAAAATGCAATTTCTCAATTGTGTAGTGGAACTTATACTCAAGAAGTAGGAATTCTTAGTACCTGTAAA
>NZ_JAAHHT010000257.1 GCF_010672085.1 Okeania sp. SIO3I5 | reverse complement strand
TAAAACGACGCTTATCGGGATGGAACTTGGTTTCCTAAAAAGGTAAAAGGTATGCTTTTTTGTACAGCAATTGGATATCAAATACCTCGTAATTGCGATTATGGAACTGAGCTGGTTTATCAACGAGGACAGTGGTTTGCTTGCTTTCCTCAATACATTGCTCCCATGACCACTGGCTCTGATAAAGTTATTGCATTAGACCCTGGAAACAGAGCATTTTTAACTGGCTATGATGGTGAAAACGTTTTAGAAATTGGTAAGGGAGACATCGGGCGAATTAACCGTTTATGCTCGCACCTAGACAATTTATTAAGTCGTGTTGCACTATCAAAAAACAAACGCCAACGTTATCTAATGCGCAAGGCAGCAACTCGGATGAGAACTCGGATTCAATATTTGGTAAAGGATTTGCATAACAAAGTAGCTTCTTTCTTAGTTAATAGCTACAAATTAATTTTTCTGCCAACTTATGAAACCTCTCAAATGGTTCTTAAATCAATACGAAAAATTAACCGCAAATCTGTTAGAAATATGTTGAGTTGGAGTCACGGAAAATTTGCCTCTCATATAGAGCAGATGGCTGCTCGCCAAGGAGTTTTAGTCGTTCGTTGTAATGAAGCTTATACCTCTAAAACTTGTACGAATTGTGGTCACGTTCATCACAACTTGGGTGGCTCCAAAATTTATAAATGTCCTCAATGCGGTCATAGAATTGCACGGGACATCAATGGCGCTCGCAACATAATGTTGAGAGCTTTGCAGGCTACTGCCTTCACTGTTGTCAATGATTCTATTGTCATAGCGTGATGCTATATCTACTGAAGCGCTTTAATCAAATTTGAGCGTTTTGACGAGATTAAAAGTAGCACATAGTTGTTAATTATTAATTGTGGAAAATGACTATTATTATTTCTGATGAAATTTTGTGCGCGACTAGAATGACCGAATCTGAGATGAAACTGGAAATAGCTGTTATTCTTTTCCAAAAAGAAAAACTAACTTTAGGTCAAGTTAGTCGGTTTGTTGACATGAATAGAATTGCTTTTCAGCATTTATTGGCTAGTCGTCAAATTCCGGTTCATTATGACGTAAAAGACTTATAAAAAGATATTTATAATTTGAAGAAAATGGGCAAATTATGATTTTTGCTATTGATACTTCAGTAGTCAATAATTCTCCCAACATTAACCAAAAACAATTACTTTATATAAGTGACAAAAAAATCAAAAAATGCCTAATCAAAAATTATCCTTGGAAATTTTAGAATCTCTCTATGAAAAATTAGAGGAGCTATCTGAGTTAACAGAAGAATCAATTGACACTCTAATTATTAGAATTATTGCCATGAGAATACCATCATTACTGAGAGAAACTAAAGAGTTTAATTAAATGTTAGATGCAATTACTCCAGAACAACTTCATGGTGAAATTGGTATAGAAGAGGTACTAAGTGAACAATTCCAATAACTTAAATTTTTATACTCCTAAAAAGGGAGATATTGTCTGGATAAACTTTAATCCTCAATCTGGAAGAGAACAAGCTGGTCGTCGTCCTGCTGTAGTAGTTTCATCAAGTAGATATGACCGCCTTGTAGGATGAGTTTTAGTCTGCCAAATTACTACAAAAGTTAAAGGATTTATGTTTGAAATACCAATTCCAGAGGGATTATAAATTTCAGGAGTTGTATTAGCAGATCAAATCTTTAGACTATAAAACACGGCGAGCAGAGTTTGCTTGTCAAATGCCAGATGAGATATTAATGCAAGTAATTATTGCTATAAATAGAATGATGAAAGAAGTTTAATTTAATTTCAATATCCTTATAACCCTACTCCCTAACTTTAAGACGATGAAACGGATTATTATTACCTCTCTAATTGGAATAAAAATCCTAACTACAACTCCTCTAATACTGCCACTATTACCACAACGGAGTTATGCTCAAACTTCCAACTATCAGACACAAAACTTAGAAAAACTACTAGAAATAGCATGGCAACAAAGGAGGGAATACCAATATCAGGAGTCTATAGAAACGTTTAAACAAGCTGTAACTATTGCCAGAAAAAACAAAGACCGAGAAAAAGAAGCAGATGCTAACCTTGGTCTTGGTGTTAATTACTATATTATTGGCAAGGGACAAGAAGCATTAAACTTTTACAACGAAGCTTTGATGATTTTTCGGGAAGTGGGCGATATCTCAGGAGTTGCTACTACTCTCAATAATGTTGGTGCAGTTTACCGCAGTATAGGTCAACCACAAAAAGCATTAGAATACTTTCAGCAAGCTTTACCTATCATGGCAGAAGTGGGCGATCGCTCTAGAGAAGCTTCTACTCTCAATAATATTGGCGCAGTTTACCGCAGTATAGGTCAACTTCAAGAGGCATTAGTATACTACCAGCAAGCTTTACCCATCAGACAGGAAGTAGGCGATCGCTCAGGAGTTGCTATTACTCTCAATAATATTGGTCAAGTTTACAGCAGTATAGGTCAACCACAAAAGGCATTAGAATTTTATCAGCAAGCTTTATCCATCAGGCAGGAAGTGGGTGATCGCCCTGGAGAAGCTGCTACTCTCAATAATATTGGTGGAGTTTATGACAGCATAGGTCAAGCCCAAAAGGCATTAGAATACTTGCAGCAAGCTTTACTCATCTTGCAAGAAGTGGGCGATATCTCAGGAGTTGCTACTACTCTCAATAATATTGGTGCAGTTTACTACAGTATAGATAAAATCCTAAAAGCATTAGAATACTACCAGCAAGCTTTACCCATCTTGCAAGAAGTGGGCGATATCTCAGGAGTTGCTGCTATATTTAATAATATAGGTCTGGTTTACGACAGTATAAGTCAACCGCAAAAAGCATTAAACTACTACCAGCAAGCTTTACCCATCTTGCAAGAAGTGGGGGATCGCTCAGGAGTTGCTATTACTCTCAATAATATTGGTCAAGTTTACAGCAGTATAGGTCAACCACAAAAGGCATTATCATACTACCAGCACGCTTTACTCATCATGCAACAAGTGGGCAATCGCTCTGGAGTTGCTACTACTCTCAATAATATTGGTCAAGTTTACAGCAGTATAGGTCAACCACAAAAGGCATTATCATACTACCAGCAAGCTTTATCCATCAGGCAGGAAGTAGGCGATCGCTCAGGAGTTGCTATTACTCTCAATAATATTAGTCAAGTTTACAACAGTATAGGTCAACCACAAAAGGCATTATCATACTACCAGCAAGCTTTACCCATCTTGCAAAAAGTGGGCGATCGCTCTGGAGTTGCTACTACTCTCAATAATATTGGTGTAGTTTACCAAAATATAGATGAACCCCAAAAAGCATTAGAATACTACCAGCAAGCTTTACCCATCTTGCAAGAAGTGGGCGATCGCTCTGGAGTTGCTACTACTCTCAATAATATTGGTGTAGTTTACCGAGATAAGAATCAATCAGAGAAAGCTATAGAAAATTTGGAAAAGTCAGTGGAAATCACCCTAGAAATGCGTGGGGGGTTAAAAAAAGAATACCGCAAAGCTTTTTTAGAAGACAATGAACGTACAACGATCGCCCTTATCGATCTCCTCATTGAGCAAAACAAACCTGATGCTGCCTGGCAATGGTATAACCGAGTTACTACTTTCGACCTTGCTGACTACACTCGTCTTATTGATGCTAAAGTCAAAAACCCAGAAGCTCAAAAACTGATTAACCAATGGCAACAAAACAATCAACAATTACAAGCTCTCTATGGCAAAATAGAAGATGAATGGACTCCCCAACTTTCCCAACAAGTTAACCAGTTACAAGCAGAAAGCAGCCAACTCGCGGAAAACATTACCTATAAATACCCAGAAGTTGCCGAGCTTTTTGAATACAAGCCAAAAGATATCAAGAAACTTAAAGCCAATATTGCACCAGATACCGTTCTTATTCAACCAGCTTTTTTGAGAGATAGCATCGCCATATTTTTTGTTACCAGAGACAAACCTATCCTAGTTAAAAAAAATCCCGTAGATATCAAAGAATTTGATGGCATTCTCACTGAATATCGTGCGCAACTAGAAAACCCCATTGCCGACGACTACGACGTTAACCAAGAAAAACTCTATGACTATCTGATTCGCCCTATAAAAGCAGAAATAGCAGCTTACTCCCCCAAACAACTTGCCATTATCCCCACTGGCAAATTGCGTTATATTCCGTTTGAAACCCTATTTGATAATCAAGCTAACCAATATTTACTGGAAAAATATCCCATCCACTATCTCACCCGCATCTCTGGGAAAAGAAAACCGGAGTCAAAAAACACTAAACCCCTGAAAGCATTAGCATTTGGGAATCCTCAACCGACAAATATAGAACTCCCTGGAGCAGAAGCAGAAGCCAGAATCATCGCCGAAATGTTATCAAGCAAATATTACATTCGAGAAGAAGCAACCCTCGCTCGTTTCCAGAACGAATCCCTGGGTGTTCCCTTAGTGCATCTTGCTACCCACGGTTGCTTTCAAAAAGGTGGTTGCCCTAATGTCGGTTTAGAGGAAAATACTATTTTGTTTGCCAACGATAAAACTTTTCATATCAGAGATGCTGCACTTTTAGGATTAGAAAATACAGATTTAATCGTTTTGAGTGCTTGCCAAACTGCCATGAAAGCTGACTCCAACGGTGAAGAAATAGCAGGTGTTGCCTATTTATTTGAGCGTTCGGGTGCGGATGCTGTCATTGCCAGTTTATGGAATGTTGAGGATGACACAACGAAGGAAATTATGGTTAAATTTTATCAGTATTTGCAACAGGGAATGACGAAGGTGGAGGCATTACGTCAGGCGAAGTTAAGTTATGCTAGGGAGTATGTTCATCCGTTTTATTGGTCGCCTTTGATTTTGATAGGCAATTAAAATTCAAAATTCAAAAGTAGCTAATACCATGTTGAAAAAAGAATGTTACAAATAGATATCAGGAAATCCTTACCTGGCAAGAATTATGCCATAGCAGCCATTTTTAAAATTGGTATAAATCCCTGCCTAGCTCTAGGGATTCATTATTTGAAATCATCTGTGACAAAAGATGCTAGACACAGATTCGGGCATGGATAAACGGAGTCATAATTTGAAATCATCCGTGCATCCGGGACAAAATCCGTGTCTAGCTCATTCGTTACTACCGATTTGATATCACAAATAGTTTCAAACTTTCAATATCAAATAATTGCCTGAAACTATTGTATTGTCAAAGTTTTTAGCCGATCAAATCTTACTTTTGACTTTTGAATTTTCACGCTGGCATCCCCAAAATCTCCTCAATCTTGGGCATCTCGTCCAAAGGAATCACTCGCCCTTCATCCTCAAAACCAGCAATTTGATCGAAGTTCAAATACCGATACAAATCGCCGGCAAACGGATCGACTTTCTCTTTCATAATCTCCAAATACTCATCCACAGTAGGTATCCGACCTAACAACGCGCAAACCGCTGCCAATTCAGCAGAACCCAAATACACACGAGCGCCTTTACCCATACGATTATTAAAATTCCGCGTCGAAGTCGAGAACACAGTCACGCCATCCTCAACCCGCGCTTGATTTCCCATACACAAAGAACATCCAGGCATTTCCGTCCGCGCACCAGCAGCAGCAAACACACCATACATTCCTTCCTCGCGCAACTGTTTCTCATCCATGCGAGTAGGAGGACATATCCACAATACACCTTTGACTCGCCCTGCTCCTTCCAATACTTTGGCAGCAGCGCGATAGTGACCGATATTTGTCATGCAGGAACCGATAAACACTTCATGGATTTTATCCCCCGCACATTCCGACATCAATTTAATATTATCCGGATCATTAGGTGCCGCCACAATAGGTTCCTTGATTTCATTCAAGTCTACTTCAATAATTTCGGCATATTCTGCATCCGAATCCCCAGACATTAATTCTGGATTTGCCAACCATTGTTCCATCTTGGCAACCCGACGCATAATTGTCCGCGCATCTGAATAACCCCGCGCTACTATATTCTTTAACAAAGCAATATTAGAACGCAAATACTCCGAAACAGTCGACCTACCTAACTTAATTGTGGAACCAGCACAAGAACGTTCCGCAGTCGCATCGGTTAATTCAAACGCCTGCTCAACTTTCAAATCTGGCAAACCTTCCATTTCCATGATGCGCCCAGAAAACACATTTTTCTTGTTCTTTAATTCTACAGTTAACAACCCTTTTTGAATCGCCACATAAGGAATAGCATTCACAATATCCCGCAATGTTACGCCCGGTTGCAACTTACCTTTAAACCGCACCAACACAGATTCTGGCATATCCAACGGCATTAAACCCAAAGCTGCTGCAAAGGCTACCAAACCAGAACCCGCAGGAAACGAAATTCCCAAAGGAAAACGGGTATGGGAATCACCGCCAGTTCCCACCGTATCCGGTAACAACATCCGGTTTAACCAAGAGTGAATAATTCCATCTCCCGGACGCAACGCTACCCCACCGCGAGCAGAAAAGAAATCAGGTAACTGTTTGTGAGTTTTAATATCAACTGGTTTGGGATAAGCTGCTGTATGACAAAAACTCTGCATTACTAAGTCAGCGCTGAAACCAAGACAGGCGAGTTCTTTCATTTCATCTCGCGTCATAGGTCCGGTGGTATCCTGAGAACCTACAGTTGTCATCAATGGTTCGCAAGCTGTTCCCGGACGAATGCCTGGTAAACCGCAAGCTTTACCTACCATTTTCTGTGCCAAACTGAAACCTTTTCCTGTATCTGCTGGTGCTTGCGGACGAGTAAATACAGTGCTGGTTTCTAATCCTAGAGCATTACGGGTTTTGTCAGTGAGGGTACGCCCAATTAATAGAGGAATTCGCCCCCCTGCTTGTACCTCGTCTACCATGGTTTCTGGTTTCAAGGTAAAGGTGGAAATTATTTCTCCTGCTTCATTGGTAATTTCCCCTTTGTAGGGATGAATAGTTATTACCATCCCTGTTTCCATTTTGGTAACATCGCATTCGATGGGTAAAGCGCCAGAGTCTTCAGCAGTGTTGAAGAAAATAGGAGCAATTTTTCCTCCTAAAATATAACCACCTGATTTTTTGTTAGGAATGAAAGGAATATCTTCCCCAATATGCCACAACATGGAATTACAGGCAGATTTCCGGGATGAACCTGTACCGACAACATCTCCAACGTAGGCAACTGGATGACCTTTTTGTTTTAATTCGGCAATTGTTTCTAACCCTTCTGGCATTTTCGACTCCAACATTGCTAAGGCGTGGAGTGGAATGTCGGGGCGAGTAGTGGCGTGGGGAGCAGGTGACAAGTCGTCGGTGTTGGTTTCGCCGGGAACTTTGAAAACTGTGACTTTTATGGTTTCTGGGAGTTGGGGGCGAGTGCTAAACCATTCTGCTGCTGCCCAAGAATCTACTACTTGTTTGGCGTAGGGGTTGGTTTCTGCCAATTCTATAACATCGTTAAAAGCATCGTAGACTAACAGAGTTTTGCTTAAAGCTTTAGCTGCTGTGTTTGCTAGTTCAGAATTTTCTGATTTGAGCAAATCTATCAATGATTGAACGTTGTATCCACCAACCATTGTTCCTAATAGTTCCACTGCGTAGGTGGGAGAAATTAGGGGACTGGCAATTTCTCCTTTAGCAATACCTGTGAGAAATCCTGCTTTGACATAAGCTGCTTCATCGACTCCTGGTGGTACGCGATCGCGCAATAATCCCATCAACTTTTCTTCTATTCCGTTTGGTGGGTTTTTCAGTAGTTCACATAGTTCTGATGTTTGCCCTGCATCTAGTGGTAAGGGTGGGATTCCTAAATTTGCCCGTTGTTGAACGTGCTGCTCATAGTTTTTTAACATTGTTTGGGTGTCCTCCTCATTTGCTTTGTCTATATTTTAGACATTTTTTTCGGGATATATTCGCCCTACATCCCTCCAAATATAGTAGAAGGTTAAATTAAATAAAAAAACAGTTGATTTCAATACTTATAGTTTCTTAAGCAAAAGTTATTGCTTCAAAAGTGTTGCTCCAAAGTCTTAAATAATTCGGTGGTGGTGCATGGTAATGGTAGAGAGAGTTTGGGAAGTGTAGGGAATGTGGGAAGAAATTAAAAAATATATATCTTCACCATTACAGTAGTAGGACAACCAAATAATTCTACTCAAAAACTCTAAGACTTTTGTCTGAAAAATATGATTTTTTGAAAAAAAATACAAAATTTACATTAGATTGTCAAATGAAGTTTAGTAAAAAAAATTAACATAAGCGATAAAAGATACCTTGCAATGTAATTAATATATTAAATAAGTAAGTATAAATAAGTAAGTAACTAAGTTGGCACAAAAAAAACTAAGTATGTAACAAAAAGTAAAGTAGCTCTAAAACCTCTTACTTTCAGCTTACTTTCAGCGTAGCTGTCCTCTCCCCTCTGCTCTTTAACAATAAATTTTAACGCTTACCTATATTTTTTATTAAGGGCAACTTCATGGAGAAATTGTATTAGAAATGGTATTAGGCAAGACGAGAAAAAGGTTGAAAAATACTCGGTTGTGCATCAGTAAAGTGTGGGATAAGTAAGTAATGGTGGTCAATAATCATCTAAAAGCACTACTGATAGAAGTGAGTTTTTTGGATTTTTGTCGAGAAAAAAGTGCAAATTTTTCAGCCTTTAAGACCAAAAAGTTAGGACGAAAGGCAGACTTGCACAAAAAGATACAGGTACAATTATTCCTTATACTTCCCACACTTCCCACCCTTCCCATACGAACCAACTTCCCACCCTTCCCACCCTCCCCACACTTCCCACCCTTCCCACCCTCCCCACACGAACCAACTTCCCACACGAACCAACTTCCCACACTTCCCTATTTCCTATTCTCTGTCCCCTATATTCCTTGACAAATAATCTCTAAACTCAAAAAAAATTGGATAAAATTAAAGAATAGGATTGAGGTAAGCCATGAGAAAAAAACAAAGAGAAACTCAAGAACTATGGGAAACTATTACTGAAACAATCCCTGTAGCAATGGTAATCAGTCGTGCAGTGGATGGCATAGTTCTCTTCAACAACGAACTCTTTGAACTTACTTTTGGACTTCCTAGAGAAAAATTAATCGGTAGTCCCAAATCGAACTTTTACTGTAATCCCCAAGACCGTGAATTATTGCTGATAAATCTCCAGAAAGAAGGCGTAGTGCGCGATCGCGAAGTGCGAGTCAAAAAAGCAGATGGCACGCCATTTTGGGCTACGGTATCAATGCGTCCCATAATATTTAATGGGGAAGATGCCATATTGTCTATATTTTTGGATATCTCGGAATGCAAATTTACTCAACAGTCGCTGCAAAAACAAGCTTTAACTTTTGACCATTTATACGATGGGGTTATCCTGACAGACATTCAGGGTAATATCGTTGACTGGAACCTAGCAGCAACTAGAATGTTTGGCTATAGTAAAACTGAAGTCTTAGATAAGACTCCAGCCATTTTACACAAACCAGAAGTAGCCTCTGTGTTAACAGAGCAAATACTAGAGGAAATGAAGGCCAATGGTAAGTGGGTAGGGCAAATTAATTTCATTCGCAAAGATGGCAGCGAGGGTTTGTGTGAAACAACTGTTGTACCAATGTTAGATAAATCTTGTCAAATCATTGGAACTATAGGAGTTAATCGAGATATTACTGAACAAAAACGAGCGCAAGATAATGAAAATAAACTATTAGAGTCGCTCAAATATCGCGAACGTCTACAAGCAGCAGTAGCACTAATAGGACAAAAGGCACTGAAAACATTAAATATTTATAAATTAATTGATGTAGCAGTTACCATAGTTACCAAAACTTTAAATGTAGAATTTAGTCAAGTATTAGAGTTATTGCCTGGTAATCATGCCTTTCTCCTTTGTGCAGGTGTAGGTTGGGCAAAGAATTTAGTAGGTAAAGCTACAATTAGTGCTGGGGAAAAATCCCAAGCAGGTTATACTCTCTTAGCAAATCAACCAGTCATTGTCAAAGATTTGTTCGTGGAAACTCGTTTTCCTGGTTCGCCCTTGCTACATAACTACCGAGTAGTGAGTAGTGCAACTGTAATCATACCTAACTTAGAAATCAAAGAACCTGAAAATACTAATTCCCATAACTCTCAAAAAGCTTGGGGTGTTTTGGGGGTTTATACTAAACAGTATCGAGAATTTACCCAGGATGATATTTATTTTCTCCAAGCGATCGCTAATGTTTTAGCAACTGCTATTGAACGTCATGCTAATGAAGAACGCTTACAACTGATGAAACGGGCAATTGATAGTAGCAACAATGGTATTGTTATTACTGATGCGACTCAAGCAGATAATCCTCTTGTTTATTTTAATCCTAGTTTTCAGCGCCTCACAGGTTATGAAATTGAAGAAATAATGGGAAAAAATTGTCGTTTTTTGCAAGGAAAACTAAGAGATCAACCAGCAGTTTCTAAGTTAAGAAATGCTATTTTATACGGTCAAGAATGTCATGTAATTTTACAAAATTTTCGCAAAGATGGCACGGAATTTTGGAATGAAGTCTTCATTGCACCAGTTTATAATTCCTTAAATCATTTAACACATTTTATAGGTATTCAAAACGATATTACAGAAAGATTTCATTGGGAAGCAGAATTATTTATCAAAACTGAAACCTTAGAAAAATTTAGTTCTAGCTTAAAGGAATTGCATAGAATTGCCACTTGTAATCATAATAATCTAGAAGAACTTTTTGCTGATTATCTCCAAGCCGGTTGTAAAATTTTTGGCACAGAAACAGGAGTAATTAGTGAAGTAAAAGGGGAAATGTTTCTCATTAAATCTGTACACTCAAACTTGGATTATTTTTCACCAGGAATGGTATTTAATTTATGTGGCGTTTTATGTCAGAAAGTAGTTGGAGAACAAAGAACAATTGTGTTCGGTGAATTAGAACAATCAGAAGTGAAAGGTATGCCGATAAAGTTATATATTGGTACTCCAATATTAATAAATAATCAGACTTATGGTACTTTATGCTTCTCATCTCCAAAACCAAGAACGAAAGAATTTGAGTCTCACGAAGAAGAAATTATTGAATTAATGGCTCAAGGTATCGGAAAATTTATTGAAACCTCTCAAAAAGAGTTAGAACGTGAGCAAGCAGAAGTAGCACTCCGAGAAAGTGAAAAACGTTACCGTCTTTTAGTAGAATCTTCACCAGAAGCGATCGCTGTAATTTGCATGGAAAAATTTGTCTATATAAACTCTGCAGGATCCAAATTACTCGGGGGAAATTCCCCAGAAAAAATTATCGATCAATCTCTGTGGCAATTTATTCCACCAGATTATATAGAAATAGAAAAACAGCGACTCAAACAGGTTCAGCAACAAGGAAAACAAACACATTTACAAGAAGAAAAGTTAATTAGACTAGATGGAGAAGTCATCGATGTAGAAATAGTTGGAATACCTTATACTTATGATGGCAAGGCAGCAACGCAAATAATTATTAGAGATATCACAGAACGCAAACAAACACAAGCCAAACTTGTTTATGATGCACTTCACGATGCACTGACAGGTTTACCAAACCGTACCTTGTTTTTTGACCGACTAAGGTTAGCATTGCGTCGTTCCAGACAATACCCAGATTATCGGTTTGCTGTTCTGTTTCTAGATTTAGATCGGTTTAAAGTAATTAACGACAGTTTAGGACATACGATAGGAGATGGACTATTAGTAGAGATCGGCAAGCGACTACAGAACTGTATCAGACCTTCAGATACTCTGGCAAGATTAGGAGGAGACGAATTCACGATCTTACTAGAGTATCCACCTGATATTAACTATATCACCAAAGTAGCGGTGAATATCAATGAAGAACTTGCCAAACCAATTTACCTGGAAGGGCATGAAATATTTAGTACCGCTAGTATTGGCATTGTTGCCAGTCATGGAAATTTTGCCGATAGTGCTGATGAAAATCATCCCCAGATTTGTCCCATTTACAACAACCCCGAAGACTTACTGCGAGATGCAGATATTGCTATGTATCGGGCAAAAGCTATGGGTAAAGCAAGGCACGAGGTGTTTGACTTGACAATGCACAGCCAAGCTATATCGTTATTAGACCTGGAAAACGATCTGCGACGGGCTGTTGAAATGATTAAACAAAATCCAGCTAATTCTCAATTTCGCTTAAATTATCAACCAATTATCTGTCTATCTACAGGTAAAATTACTGGTTTTGAAGCTTTGTTACGCTGGCATCATCCAACTAAAGGCTTGATTTCTCCAGTTAAGTTTATCCCCATAGCAGAAGAAACAGGTTTAATTATTCCTCTAGGAATGTGGATATTGCGAGCTGCTTGCGATCAATTAACTATCTGGCGGCAAGAATTTAACTGTCAATATACAGATAACACTCCTGAAATATCCCTGATATCTAATTCTTTACCTCACACAGAAAATGGCAATGGCAAAGATCCTTCTACTTGCTCTATATATAATTCTGGCTGTCAATTTCCTAGCTCCAATTTAACTATCAGTGTTAATCTTTCTAGTAAGCAGCTTTCACAGCCAAGTTTAGCAGAAGAAATTAAGGAGATTTTACAAGAAACAAATTGTCAACCTAATTCTTTGAAGCTAGAAATCACTGAAACTCTAATTATGGAAAATGTTAGTTTAGCCACTCAAATGTTGAATAAACTGAAAAATCAAAATATTAAATTATCAATAGATGATTTTGGTACAGGTTATTCATCATTAAGTTATCTACATCAGTTTCCTATTAATACTCTTAAAATTGACCGTTCTTTTGTGAGTAGATTAGACTCGGATACAAATGGTCAACCATTAAAAATTGTGAGTTCTATTATTGCATTAGCTCATAATTTAGGTTTAGAAGTAATTGCAGAAGGAATAGAAACCCTAGAGCAAATGCAGCAACTTGAGCAATTTAAGTGTGACAAAGGACAAGGATATTGGTTTTCAAAACCCCCACAGCAAAAATTATTAACTTTTACTGCCAGTTCAATAACTACTAATAGTTCACTCAAAGCCGGATTTTTTATTTGCCAATCAACTTAACAATCAAACTACCTCCTAGATCAAGAGCAACTACCGCTCCACCCAATAAAC
>NZ_JAAHHT010000256.1 GCF_010672085.1 Okeania sp. SIO3I5 | reverse complement strand
GACGAGCTATGGTTGAGTTGCCATCATCTAGTTCGACTCGAAACTGAGGGTTCCCTCGGTAGGTTATGGGAGCAATGTTTGTCACTGATGCTTTGTATACTTTGTCTTCTAACTGCCAGCGACTAACTACATCTTGGGAAAATTCTTGAAATAGTTTTGTTCCAGGTAGGTCGTAGGGGGGGAATAGTTCGTTTGGGCGATTTTCCGCAAACCGACGCAGGGAAAAGGGGTCTGGGTCTGGGTGGTGAACTGCGGGTGAGCGCAAGTGGGGTATTTCTTGGGCTGCAAACTGCTGTCGCCACTGACTCATCCAAGTGCCACTGGGGTCAAATACTGTTATTTTATGGCGATACTTTTCCCGTTTTTGCAACAGATGAGTTACCAAAGTTAGGGCGTGGGGTCCCGCACCTACGATGGCAATGTTAGTTTGTATTGGTAAGGACATGGAATTAAAGAACAATAATTATGAGAATGATTATTATTCTCATTTTGATTATATATTATAGCTGTAACCGCTCGCAAACAATATTTTGAGCTTCACATTAACTACAAATAAGCTGTAAGCTTCTTGATGTCTAGATTACAAGCCTTGAAGTATATTGTCTCAACTGTACAGACAAATGTTCTAGAACAAAAGTATTGGCCATCAGCAGACAGTTGATTACCATACAGCGCTTTTCAGTTGAGTAGACCACTAAATTCATTGTTAGGAGTTAGGAGTCAGGAGTCAGGAGTCAGGAGTTAGGGGTTAGGAGTCAGGAGTTAGGAGTCAGGAGTTAGGAGTCAGGAGTTAGGAGTCAGTATCATTGTGGTTTATTCATATGAAAACCGCTGTAAGCTAAACTTTGATTCCAAACAAAACGACAACATCCAAATAATTGATTTAATTTAGTTATTTGGATATGATATCATGTTCGGTAGCATTGGTATTGTATAGCAAAGGTAGGGAACAGGGAACAGGGAACAGGGAACAGGGACGAATATTTAAGAGAGGGAACAGGGAACAGGGACGAATATTTAAGAGAGGGAACAGGTAACAGGGAGGAATATTTAAGAGAGGGAAAAAAACTTAAATTTCCGGTAAAATTCACCTTTGGGTTTACACAAACGATACAAGCGGACATGATATGATTAGGATATATCCGATATTTATATCTAGCTTTCAATGTTTTCGACCTATTATATCATGTCCGTTGGTATCGTTTGTGTAAAAGTTGGGGAAATATCTACCGTCATATAAAGTTTTTCCTTCCGTTGTCAGGGCAATTTCCGTTTGTCATGCTCCTAATTACGCGGAAAGCGACAGCATTCGGAACGAAATCGCCCCTACTTCTTCCTTACCTTCTCTATACAATACTGATGCTACCGGATATGATCTTACTACTCGTAGTTTTATTATAGCTTATGTTGGCATTCCCATACGACGCTCCCTTCCAGGAGAGCGCGGGTCTTCAACCAAGATTAGATAAAACGGTAGTGCGTCAAGGAAGTGTGGGAAGTGTGGGAAGTGTCGGGAGTGTCGGGAGTGTCGGAAGTGTCGGAAGTGTCGGAAGTGTCGGAAGTGTCGGAAGTGTCCGAAGTGTCCGAAGTGTCCGAAGTGTCCGAAGTGTCCGAAGTGTGGGGAGACGCTCGAAAGTAGGAGGAATAATTGTACCTGTATCTTTTTGGGAAGTGTCTGCCACCCGTCCTAAATTTTTAGTCTTAAAGGCTAAAAAATTTGCACTTTTTTCGCTCCCCAAGTGCCCTCAACCTTGATAGATCAGTGCTTTTAGATTGTCTTGGCCAGGCATACTAGGGCGTTTCCCACACTTTATTGATGCACAACCGATAAAACAGATAATTAGAAATAAGCACATAGATTATACCAGATTATGGACAACAGTTAATAGCCCCAATGGCGGTCAATTTCATATTTCAACGGCCTTCCCATTTGACTGCAATTAATTGTATCAAGAATGACACCAGCTATTTCATCAGGCCGACCCGGAGCAGCAATATGAGGAGTGACAATAATGCGCGGATCGAACCAAAAAGGATGGTCTATAGGCAACGGTTCAGTATCAAAAACGTCTAAACAAACACCAGCAATTTGACCCGAATCTAACGCACTTAATAAATCTGCTTCCACCAAATGCTTACCGCGACCAACATTAATTAAATAAGCTCCTGGAGGCAAAGCTGAAAAACTTTCATGGCACAGAATACCTTCAGTTTGTGGCGTCAGTGGCAACAAGCACACGATCGCCTGACATTTCTTCAAAAAAAGCTGAAACTGTTCATCCCCGTGAAAGCACTCCACTCCAGCAACTGCTTTGGGAGTTCGACTCCAACCACGAACGGGAAACCCTATCAATGCTAGCTTTTTGGCGACCATCAAACCAAGGTGTCCCAAGCCCAAAATGCCCACAGTAAATGAACTAGCATCTTGTACAGCTAGCTCTTCCCAACGTCGCGATCGCTGTAATTCTTGATATTCGAGCAACCGCCTTTGAAAAAGCAAAACAGCCATAGTGACATACTCTGCCATTTGCCATGTTTGGCTTTCAGAAACCAGACGTACAATAGGGATATTATCTGGTAAGTCGGGATCTGCTAAAATCCTATCTACACCCGCTGCTAGAGACATAATTAACTTCAAGTTGGGAAATTTTGGTATTGTACCCAATGGTTGCCATGATACTAACACAATTTCAATCTCTTCAGGTTTCCCATATTCAGGCCAGATTCGCAAATCTAGATTGGGTTGCTCTTTCTTTAATTGAGCAATTAATATGGAAAACCAGGTATCCGTTGACTCTATTTCTGCGAGTATTAGCACTGCCATTGTTCAAGCTCCTGTAGTCAATAAACAATCATGTTCTAAGTTGGAACAATTTTCCCACCATCCCAGTTCTTCTACATAGATTTGATAGCGTAATTTGAAAATTTATTCTCTTTCTTCAGGACTCTGAGCTAATGTTATTTATAACATAGTATTTATAATGTCAAACCAACAAAATTTTCAAAATAGTAGAGGTGATTTTTTATGTAATAACTCCTCAAAAAAATTACCTCTATAAAGGATTTATAGATTGTTAACTCTTAACTAAATTACTAGCTTTTGCTGTATCTAGTCTGACAATTTATATTTTTTCACAACATCCAGAGGTAAGCGAGCAGCACCTTGAATGTATCCCAGACATAGGAACATTTATCTTAGCTTATGTTGTAATATTTTATCGTAGGGGTTTGGTCTCCAAATCCTATTTTTATTTGGCTTGGGAAACCCAACCCCTACAATTTTTTTTTTCACAAATCATTGACAATTACTACATAATTATTAATTATTAACTATGACTCAATTTTGGTTTCAACACATCTGCTAAACCTGTATTTATAGACAATAAGCGATTAAAAAGTTTTGATTTTTAGTCTGGCTTTAGGAATATTTATCTTAGCTTATGTTGTAATATTTTATCGTAGGGGTTTGGTCTCCAAATCCTATTTTTATTTGGCTTGGGAAACCCAACCCCTACAATTTTTTTTTCACAAATCATTGACAATTACTACATAATTATTAATTATTAACTATGACTCAATTTTGGTTTCAACACATCTGCTAAACCTGTATTTATAGACAATAAGCGATTAAAAAGTTTTGATTTTTAGTCTGGCTTTAGGAATATTTATCTTAGCTTATGTTGTAATATTTTATCGTAGGGGTTTGGTCTCCAAATCCTATTTTTATTTGGGTTGGGAAACCAAACCCCTACAATTTTTTTTTCACAAATCATTGACAATTACTACATAATTATTAATTATTAACTATGACTCAATTTTGGTTTCAACACATCTGCTAAACCTGTATTTATAGACAATAAGCGATTAAAAAGTTTTGATTTTTAGTCTGGCTTTAGGAATATTTATCTTAGCTTATGTTGTAATATTTTATCGTAGGGGTTTGGTCTCCAAATCCTATTTTTATTTGGCTTGGGAAACCAAACCCCTACAATTTTTTTTTTCACAAATCATTGACAATTACTACATAATTATTAATTATTAACTATGACTCAATTTTGGTTTCAACACATCTGCTAAACCTGTATTTATAGACAATAAGCGATTAAAAAGTTTTGATTTTTAGTCTGGCTTTAGGAATATTTATCTTAGCTTATGTTGTAATATTTTATCGTAGGGGTTTGGTCTCCAAATCCTATTTTTATTTGGGTTTCCCAACCCAAATCCTACAATTTTTTTTTCACAAATCATTGACAATTACTACATAATTATTAATTATTAATTATTAATTATTAGTCAATCTTTGTTTTAATACATCTGCTAAATCTGCTATTGACACCTTCATTTGTTCACCAGTTCTTAAATCTTTTAAACTACACATATTAGCTGCTGCTTCCTCGGAACCAATAATAATACAAAAAGGAATTTTCTGTTTATCAGCTTGTTGTAATTGTTTACCCACTCCACGACTATCAAAACTCGTTATGACATTCATCCCACTACGACGTAATTGTTGGGAAACATCTAAATAAGTTGCCATTAAATCCTCCTCCATATTCACAACCATAACTGTTGCTGGAGTAGGAGCAAAAGATTCCAAAATACCAGCCTTTAATAAACGACTAATTAATCTAGTTAAACCAATAGAAATACCAACTCCAGGCATTTTCTCCCCAATAAACATTCCGACTAATTCTTCATATCTACCCCCAGAACAAATACTTCCTAAAGCTTCATGTCCGATTAAAGTAGTTTCATAAACTGTGCCAGTATAATAATCTAATCCTCTAGCTATTGATAGATCGATACAGAAACGTTCATCTGAAACTCCCAAATTTCGGACGCCAGAAATTACTGTTTCTAATTCATAAATTCCCTGACTTAAAACCTCAGAATTATCTAAAGTTTCTGTCATGCTTTTCAACTTATTCAAAACATCATCAACAGCACCTTTAATATTCGTAAAATCCCAAACTTTTTCTACCTGAGCTTCAGATAAGCCAATTTCTGTCAAAGCCTTTTTAACTTTTACTTCTCCGACTTTTTCCGCAGTATCAACAATCCGAATACAAGAAACAATATTCTCCGCTGCGACTCCCACAGATGCAAAAAAACCAGTTAAAACTTTGCGGTTATTAATCCTGATCAGAAAATCTCCAATTTTAATTGATTCAAATATTTCAGCAATAATCGCTGGAATTTGTGCATCATACAATAGACTTAATTTACCTCTACCGACAACATCAATATCGCATTGTCTAAACTGTCGAAAACGACCATCTTTTGCCCGTTCGCCTCGAAAAACCACATCCATTTGATAACGAGCAAAAGGAAAATTTAAGTCATTCAAATGCCGAGCAATATAAGCAGCTAAAGGCACAGTCTGGTCAAACTTTAATGCCCTTTCTTCTGAACCACTATCTCCTGATTGGTCTTTTTCAGCTTGACGATTTGGAGGTAGAATTGGAGATAAACCATAAACAATATTATCCCCTTGATTTCCTTTAGCTTGTAGCACCTCTAAACGTTCTACTGCTGGAGTTTCAATAGGTGTAAATCCATAGCGTTCAAACACCTGACGAATTGTATCCATTAAATAACTTTCCAATCGTTTTTCACTAGGAAGAAATTCTGGAAAACCACTCGGACAACTATAATTAATTTTATCTGCTTTTGCCATTTTGATTATTTACCGAAAAAATAAGGTTTAAAACCTCTCCTTTTAAGGAGAAAAAAATTCCTTTTCACCAATCCTCTTATTTTAAGAAGAGGTAATAATTAATAATTAATAATTAATTCTTGAACTCAGATGTCTTTTTCTTCAGAATAGGAGGTAGGTTTTTAATTGTAGATTATTGCACCATATACTGGCAGTAAAATTTAGCTAGGTAATTTTTTAGCGGGTAAGGGAGTAATGCAGCTTGCATATTTTCCATATCTTAATACTCTCCACCCTCCCACACTTCCCACACTTCCCACACTCCCCACACTCTTACTTCTTATTTCCCCCAAAAAAACCTCCAAATAAACCACCGCCTTTATCATTTTTCCCTGTTCCTTTCCCAGTCTTCTTACTAGGTGCTGCTTTTTCTAATAATTTTTTCACCTCTAATGCTTTTGGTTCTTGAGAATTTAATGATAGAGCTTTTTTAACTTGAATTTTTGCCATTGTGCCTTGATTTTGCTGTAAATAACACAATCCTAATAAAGCATGACAACGACTATGATCTGGATCTGTTTTTAAAGCACCTTTTAACTCCAAAATTGCCTTGGCATAACTTTTATTAGATATCAAAGTTTCCGCCCGACTGCAAGCTTGTTCTACCAAAGGATTTTCCTTGGGTTTTACCCTTGAGTCTTGATCGACGGGAGGTTGAACTGGTGGTGGCGGTGGTGGCGGTGGCACTACAGTACCACCACCTTGAGGTTGTTTCCGCAGTAGATAAGCTAAATTTAGCTCACTAATTTCTCCTGTGATTTCTAAAGTTTTATCTAAAGATTCATACTGCCGATCGCTCAACTCTTGGAGAGCAGCTTTATATATTTCTTGATAATTTCCCCCTTTAGCAACTTGTTTAGCAGTCTCAGTAGTAAACTGAATTTGACTACGCTGTTGAGTAACAGTATTGCTTAGTTTCTTAAGGATGACAAAAAGTTCAGCGCGATCGCTTTCCTTAGAAAACTTATTATAAGCTGGACTCACCAATTTAGATAACAACTGATTAGCAAGTTCCTGATCCGTCTTATTTTCAAAAGGACAGGTATCAGGATGTAAGCGACGTGCCACCCGCATATATCGTTTCCGAATTTCCGGAAATTTTGCATCTAGAGAAATCCCTAAAATTGCATGATGGTCTGTAAAATCAAATTTGAACAATCCTTGTGTAAATGTAAACATAATATAGATAATTAATAATTAATAATTGATAATTAATAATTGATAATTGATAGTTAATCCCCAAAGGTTTAAAGCCTCTCTTTACCAATGAATAATTGATAATTGATAATTAATCCCCAAAAATTTAAAGCCTCTCTTTACCAATGAATAATTGATAATTAATCTCCAAAGGTTTAAAGCCTCTCTTTACCAATGGATAATTGATAATAAATTAATTATCCACTAATAAATAATTATCCATTATTCATTATCCATTATTCATTATCAATTAATGGTAGTATCCCAATAAGCTAGAGGTGGAATTTCAATCAAAGCTTTACTCATCAAATCGTGAATTTTGCCATTAGTAGCTAAAATTTTCCCCGACTTCAGATCAAAAGGACTACTATTATAAGCCGTAACTTTTCCTCCTGCTTCCTCCAAAACAACTATACCTGCAGCAACATCCCAAGGAGACAAACCCCTTTCCCAATAACCATCTGCACGACCACAAGCAATAGAACACAAATCCAAAGAAGCAGATCCAGAACGTCTTACTCCTTGAGTCAAATGACAAATTTGACAAAATTCCTTATAGTTATTATCCGTTGTTTCCCGACGATCATAAGCAAAACCCGTGATCATTAAACTTTTTTGTAAAATAGTAGTCTGAGAAACAGAAATTTGCTTGCGGTTGCGAGTTGCCCCCAACCCTTTAGCAGCACGAAACAATTCATCCAAGATTGGATTAAATACTACTCCCACCTGTGGTACTCCATCAATTAGTAATCCAACTGAGCAAGCTGAAAAAGGATATTGGTGAGCAAAATTAGTAGTACCATCCAAAGGGTCTATTGCCCACAGATATCTACTTGTTATATTTCCCAATTCTCCTGCTTCTTCAGTCAAAATGCCATGATCTGGCAAATGTCGTTGTAAAACTTTAACGATCGCCTCTTCTGCTGCTTTGTCTGCTTCAGTGACCAAATTTCCTGGACTACCTTTTTCTTGAATATCTTGGAGATTACCCCAGTAAGACATCAACTCGGCACCACCAGCAAGAGCAGTTTCAGTCGCAATATCCAAGAAAACTTCCAATTCTTCTATACTCATAAAAAATAACTAACTTGATTGACGGCATTATTATAGAGAGTGTGGGGAGCGTGGGAGGTGTGGGAAGTGTGGGAGGTGTAGGAGGTGTGGGAAGTGTGGGAGGTGTGGGAGAAAAGTCCGCTTTTCTTCATGCAACTTGCGTATCCCCATCCTCCCCATACTCTGCTTTATTCCCTATTCCCTATTTGACGACGAAATTGTGCAGGAGTTTGACGCATTGGTTGGTCTGGGTTCCAAATACCTAGGCCCATAAGTCTAGCTCTTTCTTGAGCATTAATCAAACGTTCCATATATTTAGTATTAGGAAAATCTGGCTCTGCTAGAGCGAAACCTTCTTTTACCATATATTCATTGATTAGTTTTCCTCCAAACCAAACATAAGCTAGTAAGCGATTAAATCTATCTTTCTCCTGGACATCAAACTCTAATAATACTTCTTGCCCCAGGGTTAATTTTTCTAATTCAATTCTTGCTTCTTCTCCCCAAGGTTTTTGTCTAATATCTGGTGCTTGAATGCCAATCAAGCGAATAGGTTCTAGTACAGGTACAGCAGCAGAACGGTCAGCTATTTCTATAGTTTGTCCACTAACAACCCTTTCTACTCTAGTCATTTTGCCTGAAGGTCGGTTTAGATTTTGACAACTAACCAACAATATACAGGCCATAAGTAGATAAATTATTTTAGTCTTCATCCAATGGCAGTCCAATTTTTACCTTTCCTTTGCCAAAGTAGCGGCCAAACTGGAGTTCATAAACTTCATCTTCATCCTGTGTTTCTACGAATAGGTCAGAACGCGCATAACTGACACATAGAAGGGCATAACCTTGTTTTTGTAGCTCTAGGGATAGTCCCATTGCTTCAGGTTGATACACAAGGCCCGATAAAACTCTAACTGCGCAAGTAGTACAAGCACCATTACGGCAGGCAAATGGCAATTTTACTCCCTGGTTCTCAATGCTTTGGAGAATGTAGCGGTCTTCAGGAACTTGGACTGTATAATTAGTATTATTTTGGCGATCGTGTATGTGAATCTGGTGATCAGAGGTCATTTCAGTTATTAGTTATTAGTTATCACTTATCAGTTATCAATACCTCCGGCTTTAGCTAGAGGAATTTTTTTACTACTCTTAGGTTAAATTAGTTTTTTAACCAACACAACTTAGATTTTAATAAAGGAAATAATCTCCTCAAAGTCAAGGCCATAGTCCATTCTCGGACTAAATTGGTAAATTTTCCATTTGAACTTTTTTCTTGGCCTTTTGACTCACTATTTGGCTTGACCTTGTATTATTGAAACTTGGCCTGCACTTATAGGCTAACTTTAGAGATTAATCTTTTCTTGGCCACAGTTGTGCGACTCCAATTATATAGTTCCGTTTTGGCAATACTCGAACCTGAGCTACTAAAACCCTCTATCTGACCACTTGACCTTTCCCCTTGGCCAAAACCCAATCGGCGTTTAAATGCTGCTGCTGATTCAAACTGACTCAATGGATAACATCCAATCAACAGCATTACCCGCGCCATTAATCCAAACCTGAATAAATCAAATACTTGGTTAAATTTCTTGTACTCTGGGCGATCGCCAACCAAAAGCTGACAATCTGCCTCTTAACAGTGCCCGCTGAATATAATTGTCACAGAACCTGAATAAATCAAATACTTGGTTAAATTTCTTGTACTCTGGGCGATCGCCAACCAAAAGCTGACAATCTGCCTCTTAACAGTGCCCGCTGAATATAATTGTCACAGATAGAGTAAGTTTTCATTTTGAATTTGTTAGAGAATTAATCTAGAAGTTTATTGAAACTCATAAACATCTCCAAGCATCAAAAATCCAATCAATTCTTATTGATAAATTATCAATTACTCCCCCCTATTCCCTGTTCCCTGTTCCCTATTTTCTATAGAGTAAGTTTTCATTTTGAATTTGTTAGAGAATTAATCTAGAAGTTTCTTGAAACTAATAGACATCTCCGATAATCAAAAATCCAATCAATTCTTATTGATAAATTATCAATTACTCTCCCCTGTTCCCTCTTCCCTGTTCCCTGTTCCCTATTTTCTGGAGATGTCTAATTTATTCTTGGCGTTGGTTAAAATGTTCTCGACCCGAAACATTTTTCATGGCCTCTAAAGCTGCTCGAGAACCTGCCAAAATATCCCGTTCTTCTCCTCCCAAATAAAGCCGTCCAAAACTACCCACCGCATTAATTTGTAAGATATTAATTAAAGCAGCTTTTTCTGCTTCATTGGCCGCTAAAGCAGCATAAGCAGCAGGTTGGACTTCTAAAACATAGAGAGTTTGGCCACCTAAAATCATTTGGCCTCGACGATTACGATTAATCAACTGTGCTTGGTGGGGGTCAAGATTACGGATCACCTGACTAGAGACAATACGAGGTTTCAGGCGATCGCTCTCCTGGACTTCCAAAGCTTGCAAAATTGCTTTACCAGCAGCTTTTGTATCTCCCTGACGACTGGAATGAATTTCCAGCAGACCATAAAGTCGCTCCACAAACTGTACCCCAGGCCGAACAGAATTAGATTTGAGGGCCACATCCGTAATACGATTAATTTCAATACCTGGAGAAATTTCTACCCATAGGGAAGTATCCCCTGGTAATGGTAAAAAGCCAAGAGCTACTGTACCAATGTAGGCGGCGTGCTGAGGTTGCAAGTTGTCTATAAATACATAACTGCGCAGTTCTATACCCAAGGCTTAAATCTCCACATACTGGGGTCAAATTACATCCATCATCGTCGTCATTAATTATATGTCAAGGATTTCTCTTAAGTCAAAAGTTCAAGTTCACAGAAATTATCTAATAGGTTCAATGCTAAAGACTCCTGCAACTTTTTGGCCTTGAGCAACTGATAAGTGCGATCGCATAACTCAATCACTCCAACTGATGAAGATAATTTTTTGATGGCCAATCAAAGTTGTGGATAATTGTAGCGATCACACTTATAGTTCAACAATTAATAATTAATTATTACCTCTTCTTGAAACTGATAGGATTGACTAATCATGAAAATTTTTTCTTGTTTCTCCTTACTTATGAGAACCTTGAAACCTTAATTATTCGGTAAAATTTAGCTTGATATATTTATAGTTAAGTATATTAATCGTCTTGATTGTTTTTAACACTAAAGCATTAAAACAGGCAGTTAAAATTATTGCTAAGTTTTCTGGCAGCACAAGTAAAACTATACTCGCTATTTAGCGTCGCAAATCTTTGACAATCATATTCAGGAGACATTGTTAAGGGGCAGATTGTTAGCTTTGGTTAGCGATCGCCGAGAGTATAAGAAATTTCACCAAGTTTTTGACTTATCTGGTTTTGGGTTAATGGTCAGAGCTATGTTGCTAATTCGATGTTATCCTTTGTCTCGATTTGAGTCAGAAGGAGCTTTTAAGCGTCGGTTAGGTTTGGGCCTTGAGGAAAGGTCAAGTGGTCAGATAGAGGGTTTTAAAAGTTCGGGTTATTCTATTGCCAAATCAGAACTTTATAATTGGAGTCGCACAACTAACTGTGGGCAAAAAAAGATTGATCTCTCAAGTTGCTCTAGAAGTGCAGGCCAAGTTTGAGGAACATAAGGCCAAGTTGAATAGTCAGTCTAAAGGCCAAGAAAAAGAACAAACAGAAAAATTTACCAATTTAGTCCACAACCGAACAGTGGCCTTTGCTTTGAGGAGATTATTTCCGTTGTTAAAAAAAAGTTGTGTTGATTAATTTTGTAATTTAATTTAGTAAAGTAATGAAATGTGCTATGGTTGACTGTTGATATCTGTGGAGGTTATGCTGCCAACAGTAACCATTTTTTGAATTCAAAATTCAAAGTTCAAAAATTTTGGTTCTAACTTAATTTCAACAAGTTTAATTAAGGATTCAAGCGTGGTTCGTACAAATACGAAAAAATCAAAAATATTTTCCTGATTTCAAGTCTATAACTTTTCTGCGGAATGCGGAGCAAACAAGCAGAGGTTATAATGAGTGAATTAATAATGCAAGAATTTTGAATTGATTTGACCGTAAAAACAGGAAATAAACATTGAAATGTCTAAACCCGTGACATTTTATATCAGTTTTATAAAGCAGATAAAAAGTGTTGTAAATTCTATTCTAGTTTTAGAGAAAAACTAGATTGAGAGACGCAGGAACAAAACATAATTATTGTGACTATAAATGTTATTGGCATAGGTTTAGATGGAGTAAGTGGACTAAATCAATTAGTACGGGAAATTGTCAAAAGAGCGACTTTGTTGGTAGGAAGCGATCGCCATCTCCGTTATTTTCCTAATCATCACGCTGAAACTATTGTATTGGGAGATGTACTGGAGGCAATTGTAGAAATACAGCAGCATTTAGATTCTCCTAATAGTTGTATAGTGGTTTTAGCTTCAGGAGATCCCCTATTTTTTGGTTTAGGGAGATTATTGGTAGCACATTTTCCGGTAGAAAAATTAAGGTTTTACCCCCATCTGAGTTCGGTGCAATTAGCTTTTAGTCGCATCAAAATTCCTTGGCAAGATGCCAAAATAATTAGCGTTCATGGTCGTCCTATGGATGAGTTGATTCAAGCGTTACAGCAAGGAGTTGAGAAGGTTGCTGTACTGACAGATTCGACAAATACACCACAGGCGATCGCTAACTTACTACTAGCTTTAAATTTACCAACTACATATCAATTTTGGGTATGTGAAAATATTGGTAGTGAGGATGAACGAGTGCAACAATGGTCTATAGAAGAAGTAGAAAAAGAAATATTTGCACCGTTGAATTTAGTGGTTTTATTGCGTAAAACGATAATTCGTCATCAACCTATAGATTTAGCTAACTTGCCTCTTTTGGGAATACCAGATAATTATTTTTTAAGTTATGATGATCGCCCGGGGTTGATGACAAAACGGGAAGTGCGAGTGTTAATTTTAGCTGAGTTGAGCTTGCAACCAGAACAAATAATATGGGATATTGGTGCGGGGACAGGTTCTGTTTCGGTTGAAATTGCTCGCCTTTGCAATGATTCTATAGTATATGCAATTGAAAAAACTTCAGCAGGAACAGGTTTAATTGAAGAAAATTGCCGTCGTTTTCAGGTAAAAAATGTAGTTTCTATTCATGGTGATGCTCCTGAAATTTTACATCACCTGCGTCCTCCCCATAGAATTTT
>NZ_JAAHHT010000255.1 GCF_010672085.1 Okeania sp. SIO3I5 | reverse complement strand
AACTAGATCGAAAATTTTCTCTTCCCGCTCCTGTTCAGGAGTATTACTTAACAACAACCTACCAATCTTTAAATGAGTCGCCTGTTTTTCAGACTCAGCAATCAAAGAATAAGCAGCTTGTTGAACGCGATCGTGCAAAAACTTATACCTGACTGAAGTCTCCTCAACTAAAGCTTTTTCTTTCTCCTGAGTTCCTTGAAAAAATTTGTAAGTCTCTTCCAAAGGTAAAACTAATCCCTCTTGCAATGCTATCCACAAATAACTTGCCACTTGCACCTCAGACTTTTCTTTCACCACTACCAAAGTCCCCAAATCAAACTGATTGCCGATACAAGCTGCTAATTTCAATATCTCCTGAGTTGCTTCTGGTAATTTGTGCAACCTCCCCGCCATGAACTCCACCACATTATCTGTTAATGATAGTTCCCGAACTCTTGTCATGTCACATTCCCAATAACCTACATCAAAATTAAAACTAATCCATCCATCCTCGTGTAATCCTTTGAGAAACTGAGTAGCAAAAAACGGATTTCCCTTAGTCTTTTGATGAACTAATTCTGTTAATGGTAACGCCTGTTGCGCTCCACAACTTAGAGTATCTGCAACCAAATTATTCAGGTGTTTTTGATTCAAGGGAGCAAGGGTGATAGTATTCAAAGTCACTCCCGACTTAGCAATTTGATCCAAACTGAGCATTAATGGGTGGGCAGCAAACACCTCGTTATCCCTATAAGCTCCTAATAGCAGCAGATAACCACTCTCAACATCACTCATCACCAATTGCATCAATTTTAACGATGCCGAATCTGCCCACTGAAGATCATCAATAAATATGACTAGAGGATGATTTTCTGTGGCAAATACTTGAATAAATTTGGAAAACAACAGATTAAAGCGATTTTGTGCTGCACTGCCAGAAAGTTCGGGAACGGGAGGTTGCTCACCAATAATTTTTTCTAACTCTGGAATCACATTAATAATTACTTTTCCGTTTTCCCCTACCGCTTTAAGTATTTTAACTTTCCATTCCTCCAATTGTGCGTCGCTTTCGCTCAAAAGTTGTCCCATCAAGTCTCGGAATGCTTGCACGAAGGCAGAAAAAGGTATATTGCGCTGAAATTGGTCAAACTTGCCTTTGATAAAATATCCCCGCTGCCTGACTATGGGTTTGTGTACCTCGTTAACAACTACTGTTTTACCTATCCCAGAAAATCCTGCTACTAGCATAATTTCTGAACCTCCCCTCTTTCCAAGGGGGGATTGAGAGGGGATTGCAACCCGATTAAATGCATCTAGTAAAGCTCCCACTTCTTTTTCCCTGCCATAGAGTTTTTCGGGAATCAGGAAGCGATCGCTAATATCCCGTTCTCCCAACTCAAAATACTCTATTTTTCTTTTTGCTTGCCATTGTCTCAAACATTTTTCCAAGTCGTATTTTAAACCCAAGGCACTTTGATAACGGTCTTCAGCATTTTTCGCCATCAACTTGAGAACGATATCTACCAGGGCAGTCGGTAGTTGAGAGTCTGACTTCGGAGGAGTTTTGGTAATATGACAATGGACTAATTCCATTGGATCAGTAGTTTCAAATGGTAATACTCCATTTAATATCTCAAAAAAGGTTACACCCAACGAATAAAAGTCGCTGCGATAATCTATACCACGATTCATCCTACCAGTTTGCTCTGGTGAAATATAGGCTAAAGTTCCTTCTAATACACTGTAATTTTGAATAGTTCGAGTTTCTTTTGGCAAAAGACTAGAAATACTAAAGTCAATAATTTTTACTTGTTTAGTTTCGGGATTAATTAGTATATTTGCTGGTTTAATATCTTTATGAATAATTCGATTTTGGTGTAATTGATAGACAATTTCTGCTATCTGAATAGCTATGTCTAAAAATTGGGATATGTCTTTAGCATCAGATGACAATTTCTGATAATATTCAGCTAAAGAAATACCGCCAAAGTCTTCCATAATTAAGGCATAGCCATTACGTTCCCTTTCTAGAGCCAATGGTTGAACTATACCTTCAAGATACAAATTTCTGGCAATAGTGTATTGGTTACGAAATTGAACTAATTCATTAAAAGAAGGAAACTCGGAACGGAGCAGTTTAATGATTACTGGTTGAGAGTTTACTTTAGTCACTCCGCGATAGACAAGAGTGCGACTACTATCATGTATTAAATTGCTAATTTTGTAATCGCTTAAGGATCTTATAGTTAAGTTCATAGCTATACTTATTAATTTAATTTGACTTGGCTAAAATTAGGTATGAGATTGGTGATTTAGGCAGTATTAATACTGAGCAAAAAAGCTTTTATAACTACTAATAACTCACTACTAAAAATTATACAATTATTCAGCCATGCCTTTTATTTTATCAAAGATTTTATGTTATTGCCAATTTGTCAAGTTATCGAATGGTTTACAGCAATGCATGAGGATGCTAAGGTACAGTTGAAGATTGATCTATATCTTTGCAGTTCAGTCTTCTAGTCTGTAACAAGCAGGATGCTTGAACTGCCACTCATTACTAAGAAATTGCTGTAATAGGAGTATTGGTCAATATATAGTTTGAAATTATTTGTGACATATTTATAGTAATATCATGTCCGGTTAAATAGTTATAAATAACGAGGGAGGAGTCAGGAGACAGGAGACAGGAGACAGGAGATAGGAGTTAACCCACCCCTAACCCCTCCCAGGAGGAAAGAGAAAGAAGTTTGTGATCTCTAATTATCCGGACATGATATAACTTCCTCCTCTTTAAAGAGCGATCGCTCTTTGAAGTTTTATTATACCTAATTATCCGGACATGATATAAATTGCTATAATAGTATTAGGACTAAAGTCATGCATATCAAATCATACACCATCTGTAGGGGCGCTTTCCTGCGGAATGCTGCGCAAACGCGAAGCGCCCCTACTAGATCGCGAGTCGCCACTACTAGATATGGTGGTTTTGCGTAAGTCCTGACTATGCCTGAACAAAAAATGTTACAAATAATTTAGTCAGTTAAAGATGTAGGTGGAGTTGAGGGACTATCTTCGGAGCTTATCCGTAGGATAAACCCAACAACAATCTTTCTCCCGTACTCCCCCACTCCCGTACGGACGTTGCTTGAGTATTAATGCGTTTTCCGTTCCGGAATGCTACCCAAACATGTCGCTCCGCGTTAACGGAGTTGTGCGCTAGCTAAACGTCCCTACCGTAGGGGCGATTTCCTCGGTCATACTCCACCAATGCGAATCGCCCCCTACTCCCTAATACACAGTTTTAGCTGTATCACTCCAGTAATCTAACTTGATGAAATTGTTATAAACTAGAAAAGTTGACCTAATACCTACTACCTATACCTCATGGAGAAAGTTGATATTGTCATTCTCTCAAATGGTCCGGGAGAATTAATTACCTGGGTAAGACCTGTTGTACAACAGTTACGGCAACAGGCAAAGATCGATCTAAGAATTTCTGTTATTCTTTCTCCTTGTCCCCATGCTACCGGAAAAGAAGTAGCGATCGCTACTTCCTATCCAGAAGTAAACCGGGTACAAGCACCAGAATATTTTTGGCGGTTTTTGCTCTGGGGTAAAACGGCAGAAAATTGGCATTGGTATCCTCAAGGAGTAGTTTTATTTCTGGGGGGCGACCAATTTTTTACTGTTGTGGCGGGAAAACGTTTGGGTTATCGCACTGTTATTTATGCTGAGTGGGATGCCAGATGGTGGCGCTGGATAGATAAATTTGGCGCGATGAAGCAGGAAGTCGTTGCTCAGGTGCCTCCAAAATATGCTGATAAATTTACCGTAGTCGGAGATTTGATGAATGAAGTCAGAAGTCAGAATTTAGAATTCAGAATTCAGAATTCAGAATTGGGAAGCAGTAATGAAGTTATAAGTCAGAAGTCAGAAGTCAGAAGTGGTTTTTCTAACGGGGAAAGTAGCGTAGAGTTAATTGGGTTATTGCCTGGATCGAAACCTACTAAGTTATCTTTAGGTGTACCTTTAACTTTAGCGATCGCTCAACATATCCACAAAATTCGTCCGCAAACTAAATTTATTATTCCAGTTGCTCCCACCCTTGAATTATCTACTTTAGCTAATTTTGCAGACCCAAAAAAAAATCCAGCAATTGAAAAAATGGGTGGTGTGGGAGCAAAATTATTAACACCTTCTTTGGATAGCAAGGAAACAGAAAGTAGAGAGCAACGAGCAGGTTGGGAAATTAAAAATCCCAAACTGGTGACAACTGGGGGAGTAGAAATAGAATTGATAACTCGCACTCCTGCTTATGATCTACTTTCCCAATGTCGCCTTTGTTTGACTACTGTTGGTGCCAACACTGCTGAGTTGGGTTCGTTAGCAGTTCCCATGATAGTTTTATTACCCACTCAACAATTAGATATTATGAGAGCGTGGGATGGTTTACCAGGGTTACTCGCAAATTTACCTGGGGTTGGTGCTGCCTTTGCTACCATCATTAATTGGTTAGTAGTGCGCAAAGGGCAACTGTTTGCTTGGCCGAATATTTGGGCAAAAGAAGAAATAGTGCCAGAGTTGATGGGAAAACTCAAACCAGAAATTGTGGCAGAGTTGGTGTTAGAATTTTTGAGTCATCCAGAAAAGTTGGTAGAAATGAGCGATCGCCTCCGCAGTTTACGGGGTAAACCAGGAGCAGCACAAAAATTGGCAGAAATTGTATTATCATTAAACAGGGAGTAGGGAGTAGGGAGTAATATCAAATTCGGTAGCATTGGTGTAAAAAGAGTGTGGGAAGTGTGGGAAGGGTGGGAAGTGTGGGAGGTGTGGGAAGTGTGGGAAGTGTGGGGAGATTTGGTAATGCTTGAAGATGGAACATTTTTTCTACCGAATTAAGCGGATTTGATATAAGCGGAAATAATTGATTTGATTTTTTATTATTGGAGATGTCTATTACAGCAGTTTTCATGTCGGTAGACTACAGTAGGGGCGAGCAAGCGAATCGCCTCTACAGAATTTTGCTTGTAACAATGTGGTTCATCAATCTGAAAGGTGCTGTAATGTAAGCTAGAAAAAATCAAAGTAACACCAATTTCATTAATTTAGGCTACACTATTCTTATACTCATATACTGAAACGTGAAATAATTTCCCTGAAATTACTGTAGCGTCAAAGTTTTGAACCTATAAAACCTTACTTTTGACTTTTGACTTTTAACTTTTGACTTAATAAACTATGGCATTAACAATAAACCAACTATTTGACGAACAATTCTATCTCGAAACCAACCCAGAAGTAGCTGAAGCAGTTGCCAATGGTACTATCAGCGATGGTCTTTTCCACTTTATCAGGTTCGGTCAATTTGAACGTCGTGACCCCAGTGCGATTTTCAATACCAACTTCTATCTCGCCGCTAACCCAGGCGTTGCAACTGTTGTCGAACAAAATATTCTCACCCCAACAGAACACTTTATCAACTTTGGTCAGTTTGAACAACGAGACCCCAGTGTTTTACTCAACACCAGTTTTTACCTAGATCGTTACCCAGGTGTCGCCGAAGCAATAGCAACTTCCCCACTTACTGCCACAGAACACTTTCTCAACTCTGGTCAATTTGAAGGTCGGTTGCCACGTCTGTTATTTAGCAATATCTATGTATTTGGCGATAGTTTGTCTGATACAGGCAATGCTTTTGCAGCTACTGGCGGTCTGTTGCCACCAAGTCCTCCCTATTTTGAGGGGCGTACCAGCAACGGTCCCCTCTGGGTAGAAACTCTCGCGCCTCAGTTAGCACTCACATCTAACCCTGACATTAATTTTGCTGTCAATGGAGCAACAACAGGAATTATCAATACTAGCAACGACTTATTACCAGTCCCAGAGGGAACGCCCCCACTTTTGATAGGTTTACAAACACAAATTGATGAATTTATTGCACAAACTCCCGCCACCGATCCAGATGCTTTATATGTAGTGTCGGCAGGATCGAATGATTATTTAGGCGGTGAAAATTTGGATGTGCTCTCAAATGTCGGTAATTTATCAGTAGCAGTAAATAAACTTGCCAGCATTGGAGCCAGAAATTTTGTTTTACCGAATATACCAGACTTAGGACTGACTCCACTTGCACAGACTCTTCCTCCCGAACAACAACAGGGATTGACTTTATTAAGTGAAGCTCATAATGCTGCCTTAGCAGCAGCTACCCCAATATTAGAACAAGACCCCAATATTAATATTATTAATGTTGATGTTGAAACTTTAGTTGATAATATAATTGCTAATCCTGATAATTTTGGCTTTACAAATTTCACAGATAGTTTCTTAGCTTCAGGTCCTAATAATCCTGATAATTTTTTATTCTTTGATCAAGTACATCCTACCACTAATGTTCATAATTTTGTAGCAGATGAGGCGATAAAATCAATTACAGAAATTTCCGAATTGGTAAGTATTTTGGAAACTTCTATTTGAATAATTAGGGTTTGCTGAAAAAGTATTATAAGTAAGGGTAGGAGTCAGGAGACAGGAGACAGGAGACAGGAGGAATGAGGTAGGGACGTTTAGCTAACGCACAACGAGTTAACGCGGAGCGACATGGAAAGCGCAGCATTCCGGAACGGAAAACGCATTAATGCTCAAGCAACGTCCGTACAGAAGGCAGGAGGAAGAATTTAATTCGTGATTTTTCTCCTTCGCGTCAACCCTTTCATCCTCACTTTTTAAGCATGAAGCAGCTCACGCACCAGGTATTTCTGACGATAAAAAGGCGCTCAACCTTTAGGAGTCAATACTTTTAGATTTAATCACCAAGCCCTAATAACCTTATTCTTTCCCTTCTGTCTTCTGCCCTCTGCCTTCGTGATATAGCAGTCGAAGCAAAGATTAGGGCATTTCTAAATCCTGTTTGCTCGCATTTCCCTATACGAAAAACCCTTTGACACTTTACTATTCTCTATTCCCTATTCCCTATTCCCTATTCCCTATTCCCTATTCCCTAGCGCGTAGCGCTATAACACTTTTCCACAAAACTTAAATACCGCTTTTGAAATACTGTTTGAGAAAATTTATCAGCGTGCTTTTTGATAATTTCTGGATGAAAATATTCCTGAGAATTTTCAAATTTTTCCACCGCTTCAATCAAAGCTTTTTCTGCTTGTTCAGCAAACAACAAACCTGTTGCTGAATCTGGATATTTTCTCATATCTAAAACTGTTTCAGTTGCTCCACCAACACCATAAGCAATAACAGGTGTTCCACAAGCTTGTGCCTCTACTAAAGCCATCCCAAAATCTTCACAAGCAGCATAAATAAAACCTTTTGCTTCTGCCATATATTCAACGACTATTTCTTCAGGTTGCCAACCCATAATTTTGACATTAGATTTAGCCATAAGACGTAATTTATGTAATTCCCCGCCACTACCAATAACTATTAATTCTCGTCCTAATTGATTAAAAGCTCTTACAATTAAAGATATTTTTTTATAACTTACTAATCTACAAACTGTCAGATAAAAATCTTGTTTCTGAGATTTAAAAGGAAACTTTTCCACATCTACTGGCGGATAAATTACCTCAGCTTCACGTCGATAACAACGCCAAATTCTGCGGGCGGTATGTTGAGAATTAGCAATAAAATAATCTACTCGGTTAGCAGAAATTACATCCCATTCCCGCAGTCTATGTAAAAGATATCTAGTAAAAATTCCAGGGATACCTTTACCAACTTTACTACTATTTAGATAATCAAAAGTTAAATCCCAAGCATAACGCATAGGAGTATGACAATAACAAATATGTAGTTGATAAGGTGTAGTCAAAATACCTTTAGCAACTGCATGAGAAGAAGAGAGAATTACATCATATTCTCCCAAGTCAAATTGTTCAATTGCTATTGGCAATAAAGGTAAATATTTTTGTACTCCATTACGAGCTAAAGGCAAATTTTGTAAAAATGTTTTGCCTATTTTTCGTTGATAAAGATAACTTTCTGGATTGCTCGACTCAAAATCAATTAAAGCATATAAATCTGCATTAATAAGCTTGAGAATTTCCTTAACAACCAGTTCCGAACCTCCAGTTGCTTTAGGCGTTAACCATTCGTGAACAAGAGCATATTTTACTTCCATAGTAGACTTCTAAGTATTTATTGAACAACTATAGTAATCCTAAATTCAGTTGCAACATTTTATCGTAGGGGTTTGGTCTCCAAACTCAAGTAAAAATGGGATGAAAAAACTAAACCCCTACAATTTTTTTTCACAAATCATTTAGACTATTATATTTATCTCATAAGAATAGGAAAGATAAATAGTAAGTAAGTTCCAACATTTTGTCGTAGGGGTTTGGTCTCCTTTCCCCAAGTAAAAATTGGGATGAAAAAACTAAACCTCTGCAATTTTTTTTCACAAACCATTTAGGACTGTTATATTTATCTCATAGGAATAGGAAAGATAAATAGTCAGATAGAGAACAAGCAAAAAATATCTAACCCATTAACTATACAATATTAATCTGAAGTCTACTGTACAATTTTTTAACTTATTTATTCTTCCCTCTTCCCTCTTCCTTCTTCTTTGCTACTAGAGATCTGGTTATAATCAAAAATCAAATCAATTATTATTGATAAATTATCAATTACTCCCCTCAGTTAAGTGTTCCCTGTTCCCTGTTCCCTGTTCCCTCTTTTCTGTAGATGTCTACTGAGAAGCTAATTTATCCGCCCAACGAGTTGTTTCTGGTAACCGATATTTAGGAGTACATTTCAAGACATAATTAATAGCAGTTATCAAGCTAATTTTATGACCAGTTGAAACATAAATTGGTTTAACTCCCGTACGACTTCTGACAACTGCACCAATAACTTCTTTTCGATCTATTAATGGTTGCCAATTACCTTTTTCTAAACCAACAGAATCATGTTGACCAATATAGTGAGATTTAGCTACACCAATACTAGGAATATTAACTAAAACTCCCAAATGACAAGCTACACCAAATCGACGAGGATGAATCAATCCTTGACCATCACAAAGAAGCAAATCGGGAATAATATTTAACTTTTCTAAAGCATCTAAAATAGCAGGTATTTCCCGAAAAGATAATAAACCAGGAATATAAGGAAAAGAAGTAGGACGTTGAGCGATCGCTTGTTCTTTCAATTCCAATTCTGGGAAATTTAAAACTGCTACTGCTGCTTGAGTAATCCCATCATTATTACTATAACCAACATCAACTCCAGCTATATATTTAATACTTCCAAATTGGTCTTCAGTTATTACTTGATGACGCAGTTTTTCTTGCATAGCGATCGCCGTTTCTACATCAGTCGGGAAAGGAAACTTTTGGTCTATTTTCATAATATATAGAGCTTGATAATTCACCTACTAACTATTTTCTACTCCCCACACTCCCCACACTCCCCACACTCCCCACACTCCCCACACTCCCCACACTCCCCACACCTCCCACACTCCCTATTCCCTAATTAATTAAGATTTACTATCCCGTCTTCCTAATTCATAAATACCACAGGTTATACAAGTAATCATCCCCACACTAATTGACCAACTTTTACCTAAAGCAAATTCGACACCCCAGTTACACAAACTTCCTACAATCAAAAAAGGCACAATACTAAAAATAGAAGCATAAAAAGCATTCTGAGATTCTCTTGCTTTGCGCGTTTTTTCAAATTCCTCTTCAGATATATACAACGCTCTTTCTGCAAAATTAAACCAACGGTTAAGTTGCAATGTTACCCACTCACTCTGAGGGGAAAGACCCCAATATAAACCTAAAGACCACAAAGATGCACCTGCGATCGCTGTGGCATCTATGGCCAACCTAAACGGAAAAATTTCTTCTAGTATCATTTTTTAAAATCTTAAATTATTTTATTCAACAAAATTTTAAATTTTTGAATTATAGCAAATTTCAGAAAAGTATAAAATTTTTGGCAAATTCTAGTCTTAGAATTAGGAAATCCAAAAATTATCCACAGAGATATTCTCGATTAAAAATCTAAAATTACATAAGTTATTATAGGTACATTCTGAGCTAAATATCCTCAATAAATGTAATGACAATTGATAATTTTGACTGGAAATATAATCTCAAACTTATTGTTGCGGGAATTGCATCTAAAATTGGTCCAGAATTTTTTAAAGCTTGCGTTCAATATTTGGCTCAAGTTTTGCAAATAAAATACGCACTAATTGCAGAATTTTTAGACACAGATCCGCAAAAAGCTAGGGTATTAGCTTTTTGGTCAGGAGATGATTTTCTTCCTAATTTTGAATACGATCTTTATGGAACTCCTTGTGGCATTCTTTATGACAAAGGTATCAAAATTTATCCCCATTCAATTCAACAAATTTTTCCAGAAGATAAAGATTTATTAACTTTGCAAGCTGAAGCTTATTTAGGGATTGCGATTGTAGATAGTTATGGAAAAAACATCGGTCATATTTCATGTTTAGATACTAAACCTTTAAAACACAATTATCAAGAACAAGAATCTATATTAAAAATATTCGCTGCTAGATCTGCGGCTGAAATTGAGCGGATGTTAACTGAAAAAGCTCTAAAAAAGCAAAATATTTATTTACAAGAAACTCTAAAAAAATTGAAAAATACTCAATCCCAACTCATTCAATCGGAAAAAATGTCTGGTTTAGGACAAATGGTTGCCGGAGTTGCCCATGAGATTAATAATCCTGTAAACTTTATTTCAGGTAACTTAAATCATGTCGATAAATATACAAAAGATTTATTAGATTTAGTTCATATTTTTCAGGAAAATCACCAAAATTTAGCTGATGAAATTGCAGCAAAAATTGAAGAGATAGAATTAGATTATATTGAGGAAGATTTGCCAAAATTATTAGGTTCAATTGCCGGAGGAGCGAACCGAATTAGTGAAATTGTCAAATCATTGCGGGTTTTTTCTCGCCTAGATGAAGCAGAAATAAAATCTGTAGATATTCATGCAGGTATTGACAGTACATTAATAATTCTTCAAGCCCGTTTACAAAATCAACCATTTCAAATTAAAGTAATTAAAGAATATGCTGAAATACCTCTAGTTCATTGTTATGCTAGTGCATTAAATCAAGTTCTAATGAATATTACTAATAATGCAATTGATGCCCTAGAAATAAAATTTTATCAAAACAAATTTGTAGAAGAACAGCCAACAATTTGTATCAGAACAGAAAAATTAGAAAATGATTGGATTGGGATTTATATTTCTGATAATGGTTTAGGTATAAAAGAGGAAAATTTCTCTAAAATTTTCGACCCCTTTTTTACTACTAAACCAGTTGGTAAAGGTACAGGTTTAGGATTATCAATTAGTTATCAAATTATTGTTGAACAGCACAAAGGAAAAATCCAGTGTATTTCCTCTCCTGGAAAAGGAGCTGAATTTGCGATTGAAATACCAATTTAATTTTTTTTCGTTATCTGTACTTAAATTCGTCTCAAAAAGTTACTTCTTACTGTACAATACATCCGGTGTTAAATGATTTTGTCATCTTGACCGAAAAATTTTGGTTTCAAGCCTCCTCTTTCAAGAGGATAAAAAGCGGTCGTTAGCGGAGCTTCCCGTAGGGTGGGATGGCGAGGTTTCCTCGCCATATCCAATCAACCAAGAGAAAAAGTTCAACTCAGTATTTTCAAGCCTCCTGGTTTCCTAGGTCATGCGGAGCAAACAGCAGAAGGTACTGATAACTGATAACTGATAACTGATAACTGAAATGACTCCCATTTACTTGTCTTTTTTTGCTTACTACCACCTAATAATATAATTGTCAATTTATCAATCATCGAATTTTAAGAACTTACAATCTAGGCATTCAGCTTTTCCTTGGTAATAATCTTGCACCAAGTAATTGCAGCAATGCATGAAGATAGTAAAGTATAGTTCAATATGCTTATTTCCTCCGACTTACTCTTTAAATACCCTATATTTTTGTATCTCATAAACTCGAAAAGTTCAGTAATCAGAAAGATTAGGAAAAGATGGTTTTACAGTAACTTTTAATTTTCCGTCAATCTTTTAATTCTGATTCTTCCTGCAAAAATAATAAGTTAAAAGCTGACAGTTGTTTGTGCAGCATTTCCCAGGAAATACTTACCTAACAATCATATTTACTAATAACAAAAACACTAAATTTCCGTTCTATATTTCTAGAATATTCAGGTGTATCACATTATCTATTACCATCAATGATTTAAAAGTCAAAAAATATGTCAAATCCTATAAAAAATCCCTTATATAAATTATCTACAACCTTAAAGCAGGGTTTACGTCACCCCCAAAAAAAATTATTACTACTAGGATTTATCGTACTTGGTATAGCAACTTTAGGCGTAAAACAAGAATTAGTCAAAGCACAAGAAGCGAAAATTACTAACCAACAAATAACTTACGTCAACAACTGGCAAAACGCCTCCTTCCCCGTAGAAAACTTTCAAGGATACACATCACCCTTTGGCCCTCGTGGCGGAGGTTTCCATTATGGATTAGACTTAGCAGCTCCCCTAGGAAGCTATATCCGAAGTTGGTGGACTGGCAAAGTTGTCGAAGTTTGGGAAGACCGTCGGTGTGGTACTGGCATTATAATTCAATCAGGTTATTGGGAGCACGTCTACTGTCACGTTCAAGGAAGTGTAGAAACTCGTAACGGACGTCGTTATTTAATAGACCGTGGTGGTGGAATTATGCTACTTCAAGGTCAAGTGTTACCTGCGGGAAGTCGAATAGCGAGAGTCGGAATGACTGGTAGAACCAGTGGCCCCCATCTTCATTGGGGTTTAAAATATGGGGGACGCTGGGTAGACCCTGGTTTGATTTTGCGAGAAATGTACGCTCAACAAAATAGACAGTTATCAAGATTAGAACGTAGATAATTCAAAGCTTGGTACTTAAAATTCTCAGAGCAACAATAGTTAACTAAAAACCTTGTCAAACCTTTTAAAAGCTGCTAATATATAGTTAGTAAATTTTAATCAGGTATGAAAAAGTATGTCACGCCGAAAGAGGCAGCAGCATATTACGGTGTCAACATCAGCACTCTCAGACGATGGGATAATGAAGGAAAGCTTGACAGTATTAGAACTCCCGGAAACCAGCGACGATTCTGCATTGATGAAGAAAATCCCAAAAGTAAGCCAGTTATCGCTTATGCAAGAGTCTCTAGTCATA
>NZ_JAAHHT010000254.1 GCF_010672085.1 Okeania sp. SIO3I5 | reverse complement strand
AGTTCTAATATCAAATTTTATATTGCCTCAAAAATAATACCATTTTCAGTTAGTAAGTTAGTTAACTCTGACTTAGTAAAAGATACAGATTTTTTCAATTGATTCATGTATTGAGAAGTTGGGAAAATTACATCACTACTTGTATCTACTGCTTCTACTCCTCTTTCTAATCCAGTACATCTAGCTATCTCATTACTCAAAAGTAAAATTGCTAATATAAGTTCATAAGCTTTGCGTTTAAATTGCTCATTGAAAAAATTTTCACCCTCAAAAAATATTGCTTTTACTAAATTTATTAAAATAAATGTTGGCTCTTCGGCAATTCCAGGAAATACAATATATGAGCTACCATAAAAAGAAAAAGCTTCAGTGATACTAATTTCCGAAAAAGTCTGTTTATTTAATTCATAAATAAAGTATCGTAATCTTTAATTTGATTACGATACTGATAAAAATTATATTTGAGGATATTTGAGAACTCAATAATTATTTATTTACATCAAGCAAAGGAGATACTTCTACTTCCTATTCATTTTCTGGAGAAGCAACAGAATCTTGATTTTCTAGACTTTCTTCTGAATTAACTTCCTGCTCTACAACTTCTTTTTCAGAACTTGCAGGCGACTTAACTGCTTCTTTTTTATCCGTAGCATCTGAATTAACTTCCTGCTCTACTTCTTCTTTTTCAGAACTTGTAGGAGACTTAACTGCTTCTTTTTTATCTGTAGCAGTCAATAATTTTACATCATTAAATTGAGGTCTATTAAAAACACCTAATTTCAAACCTTCCACATCCGAATTACTAACATAATTCCACATCCAACCAGGACTATAAAGTGGCACCATCACAGCATTATCCAACAAATATTTCTGAACTTCCACAACTTTTTCTTGCCGTTCCTTTGAATTAGTTGCAGTTCGCATTTCTGTTAGTAATTTATCAAGTTCATCACTGTGATAACCATCCATCCAACCAGGAGAATGCCACAATGTATAAAGAAAATCTGGGTCGTACCAAGACCAACCCATCATATCAATAACACCATTGCCTTCTGCTTGACTATTTTCTTGTTTTATTCTCGCATTCAAACTCCCAATATCCATTGTTTCTAAATTAGCTTTAATACCCACTTCTTCTAATTGAGTTTGAAAATTTTCGAGAATTTTTTCACGGTTTCCTCCCTTCCAACTTAGGAGAGTTACTTCTAATGGTTTATCCTCACTATAACCAAGTTCACTTAATAGAGTTTTTGCCTTTTCTTCGTCTGGTTTAATACTAAAATCCGAACAAAGTTTTCCATCATTAGGAAACATAACATCAGCGATCGCGCATTCGGAAGGTTTAGCTAAACCTGCTAATACTTCCTCTGTCGTTTTTTTCACATCTATTCCATAAGCAACTGCTTGTCTTGCCTTTTTATCATCAAAAGGAGGTCTAGAAGTAACGAATTCTAAAAATACTATTTGCCCAGTATTTTCAGCAGTATAAAGTTTTAAATTAGACTCTTGTTTGAGATTAGAAACTTCTGTTATTGGAGGTTCAATTAAATGTACTTCGCCAGATTTCAGGGCAGCTAAACGAGCTTCTACTTCTGGCATAGTTTTAATTACTAACTTCTGAATATAAGGAGTACCAGAATTTTCTACAAGTCGCCCATAATTTTTGTAGTTTGGGTTAGCTTCAAGTACAAGTTGTTCTCCTTGAGTCCATTCCACAAATTGAAACGGACCCGTACCTATTACTCCATCTATACCAAATTTGTCGTTGTAAGTTTCTATGGCTGACGGACAAATCATGCTAGAGTAAGAGTCAGCTAAAAAACGGGGAAAAGGGCTAAAAGCTTCAGTCATTTTCACCTTAACTGTCAGGTTGTCCACGACTTCTACTGTTTCTATTGGCCCCCAACTATCTTTAGTGCTATTTTCTGTTTCGGGATTGATGGCTCTGTCTATGGTAAATTTAACGGCATTAGCATCAAAGGTTGTGCCGTCATGGCATTTGACATTTTCGTTGAGTTTGAAAGTATATTCTTTCCCATTTTCACTGACAGACCATTCTTTAGCTAGGTTGGGTTGAATTTTGCCTTGCTCATCAAAGGTGAGAAGTGTGTCGTAAATTTGATCGATTATTTGTCTAGATAAGGGTGATGTTGATTTATGGGGGTCAAGGGTGTCCGAGTCTCTATATCTTGCCCAAATTAGGGTGTCTGGTTCGGGAGTGTTTGGTGTTTCTGAGGTTGTGGTGATTTTGGTGTTGTTGCAGGCGATCGCTAAGGTGGCAACTATTAATATTATTGCTATGAAACGCCAACTTTTTTGATGAGTTAATTTTTGGAGAAAGTGATTTAGGGAAAACATTTTGATATTTATTTTATAGTTAGGATTTAGGAAAATACACTATATATGCAGGTTCAAAACTATAGTGCCACACTACATCTAAAGTTTACCAGTCAAGAACCTTGAACTAAAAACATTATATTAGTGAGCCAAATTTTTGATTATACCACTAAGCTTCCTATCTATTTTTTAGACTTTGGTTCAATGATGAGGCTTCATTTTAGTTAAAATAAAAAATGTCAAATTCTTAAATATAATAGTAGGTAAAACTTTGCTAGACGAACAGGCAAAAAAAACTATACTGCGTAAAATCCCTCATGGATTATACATTTGTGGTGTTAAAGATGGTGATGAAGTAAATGGCTTTACAGCTAGTTGGGTAATGCAAGCATCTTTTAAGCCTCCCCTAATTGTTAATTGTGTAAATAAAAGTTCTATATCCCATGCCATGATTAAAGCTAGTGGAGTATTTTCCCTTAGTGTCTTAGGAGCAGAGCAAAAAGATTTAGCTCAACAATTTTTCAAACCTCAACGTCGTGTGGGGAATAAATTTGAAGAAATAGAATTTTATTTAGGAGAAACTGGTTGCCCAATTATTTCTGATACTCTTGGTTATGTTGAATGTAGAGTTGTGGGTGCTGTAGAAGAAGGCGATCATACTGTGTATGTAGCAGAAGTAATTGCAGCAGGTGTGCATCGTGAGGGAGATCCTCTATTGTTAGAAAGTACAGGCTGGAATTATGGTGGTTAATTACCATTAATAGCAATTTTTATAATTGTGAGGTACAAAATTCTAACTTTTAGGAAACAGGAAGAATATCAGAACAAAAGCAAATGTGCCTCACTAATGTTAGAAACCTTTAGTTATCAGCTATTATTTAATACGAAGTTCAATAAAAAGTGCTTTTAGATAATCTGAACTTAGTTACACTAGCCTAAAACTTTATAGGAAAATTTTCTGAAACTGCTATAAATTTAACCTTTTACTTCCTAAACAAAAAATAAGGTTAATAGCCACCTCCTGGATAGGAGATGAAAAAAATCAACTTTAGTATTTCACTGATAACTGATAACTGAAATGAAAAGCTGATATTATTCCAATATTTTAAGTAAAAATATCTAGGGTAAGTAGGACTATATATAGACAATTAGTTGGTTGATTTTTATAGCTAAATACCTACCTGAATAATTCCTAAACGTTCATAGTTAATTATTAATCAAATCATGCCATTAATTAAAGTTCAAACTTCTGCTGCCAAACCAGAAAAAGATAAAATCGACACTCTTCTAAAAAACCTTTCATCAGGTATAGCAAAACATTTTAGTAAACCAGAATCCTATGTAATGACAATTTTTGAACCAGATATTCCCATGACATTTGGTGGTAATAGTGACGAACCAACTTGCTACATAGAAATTAAAAATGTTGGTAGTATGAATCCTAACCAAACTAAAGCAATGAGTCAAGATTTTTGTCAAGAAATTAATCAAACTCTAGACGTTCCTAAAAATCGAATTTATATAGAATTTTCTGATGCTAAAGGCTCCATGTGGGGTTGGAATAGTTCAACTTTCTGATAAATTTTCCTAATTTTTTAGAGGAAATTATTAGCAACGGAAAAACGTAAAATTATTTCGGTAAAACTCCGCTTAAATCTATAAATTAGGCGGAGTAATTTATCAAAAAATCCAAGAATTCAGGTAGCTCCCACTCAGCTTTTCCTATAAAATGTTACTCAAACAGCATTTGAAAGAATCAAGTAACTCCAACTACTAAAGTTAGCTGATAACCTATAGCAATTCTTTAATGTATTAGGTACAGTTTTAGATACCCCCGCCCCTTTTTTAAGAGGAGAAACTTCAAAGTCCCCCTTTGAAAGCTATCCCTGATCAGGAACTCCTGAAACCCTTGTGGGAGGGGGGACAAGGAAGACAAGGAAGACAAGGAAGACAAGGAAGACAAGGAAAAAGCATCTCAAATGACAGATACATAATTCCTCACTAATGCCCAAGTTTTATGTTAAGAAAGATGTTTATAAAGCATAGCTTTGAAAGGAGGGGAATAGGGGTTTTAAAGCCTCTCTCCTACGAGGAGAGAGGTTTGGAGAGAGGTTTTTATGAGTTTACAAACAGTTTCTAATAGCTGAGATAGTAATCCTAAATGATTTGTGAAAAAAACTGTAGGGGTTTAGTCTCTAAACCAAAACTAAAACAGGGTTTGGAAACCAAACCCCTACAATAAAATTTTACAACCTAATTTTAGGATTGCGATAACTGACAGCTAAATGCTTACAAAAAAATACTTTTTTAAAAGAATCCCTAATAGAATTATCAAAAAAAATCACCCTACTTTCAACATAGAATTATTCAACAAATTAAACTCTGAATCTACTGAATCGTAAGCCAAATTATCAAGAGCTATTTTCTCAATTAAACTACCTAACCTTAATGCCTTAAGAGCTTGTTCTCCTCCAACTGAAGGCTTATTTCCTCCACCTACACAATGAACAAAATGCTCTAATTCTGCATGAAGAGGTTCAATATTGCTAGTATAAACCTTTTCAATTAAACCATCCTGACGATAAAGAACCTGACCATAATCTGTCACATAATCTCCTGTTGTTTGACGGTGAATCAAAATTTCATTATTCAGAAAATCTGCTTCAGTCAAAGAATTTTTACAGTGGGCAACAATAGAACGACGTTTTTTATGTGTCACCTTACTGGAAGTCAGAGTAGCAATAATACCATTGGCAAAACCAAGAGTAGCCGTTACATAATCTAAATTTCCCGAACTAGAAGCACTACTACCACTAGCAGTAAGTTTTACCACCGGAGCAGCTACTAACTCCAGTAATAAATCAATATCATGGATCATCAAATCCAAAACTACAGACACATCATTAGCTCGATGAGAATAAGGACTCATCCGATGAGCTTCCAAGGCTAATAATTCCTCAGTTTTGAGAACCTTACTCAGTTCTTGAAAAGCAGGATTAAACCTTTCAATATGCCCCACCTGTAAAATTCGATTCGTTTCAGCAGCAGTATTAACCAAAAATTCGGCCTCAGCAATACTAGCAGCGATCGGCTTTTCCATTAAGACATGGACTCCCGCTTTTAAGCAGGTCATTCCCACAGCATAATGTTGAAGAGTAGGCACAGCGACACAGACAGCATCAACATGAGGCAAAAGGTCTTGATACTCCTCAAAAAAACGAACTCCATACTTACTGGCAGTATTTAGTCCCCTTTCAACATTGATGTCTGCTACACCTACTAACTTAGTATCTTTGAGCAAACTTAGGACACGGGTATGATGCTGTCCCATATTACCAACCCCAATTACCCCTACACGAAGCAATTTTGCTTGACCATTTTTGGCAAAATTTGTAGAACATACTGTTGACATTTTAGTTAGCACTCCTAGATTCTCCTCCACCACACTTAATTAGACTAATAGATTTGTTTTGTTTAGTCTTTGCAAATTTATCTTAATTTGTTAGCTGGGGCTAGTGCTATGAAATTCTATTTAGGTTTTGCAATCTTCTCGGAATGTCGATGATGATAATTTTAAGCTTCAAATTATACCATATTTTCTGCTACATAAATCTTAGCAATTCTGCTACAGAAATCCTAGCAAAAATCCTTGTGAAACAAAGAGGCTTAAAACCCAATTTTCCGGTGAATCTTTTTTGAACATTTTCCTTAAAAAAGCTTTCCTATCTTTCAAATCTCCCTAGTGCTGCTACGGGGAAGTGATGGATTCAAAATTCAAATATATTTATTTAACGTATTTTCAAAGTGTTAGTAAAAAAATTAAATCTATGTACCACTGAATTATTAAAGCGAGCGCGAAACCCTTATTTCCTATCCTCCGTAAAATTTCATTTGAAACAGTCAGAGATTGGGTAAATGCAGCATTTAAAAAAATTGTCTTAACATATTAGCGTAATGCTATACTCAGTTAAAGGCTGATTTTTTCCTAGAGAATTAATTAATAGTTGAAAAATTTAATAATACCAATCAAAGCAAAGGTTAGAACATTTCTAAATTCTCAAACTCAGTCATAGATTATTTTTGACTTTTGCGTGAATGACTTTTGCCTTGTGCGTAGCCCTACATTTCTATGAATACAATAGTAATCAAAATAGGTACTTCTAGCCTAACTAATTCAGAAACCGGAAATTTAGCCTTATCCACAATTTCTAGCCTAATTGAAACCATCATCAATTTACGTCAACAGGGACATCGAATCGTCTTAGTATCCTCTGGAGCTGTTGGTGTAGGTTGCGATATGTTAGGACTAACCGAAAAACCCCGGAATATTTCCATCAAACAAGCAGTAGCAGCAGTAGGCCAAGGACGACTCATGCGAGTTTACGATGACTTATTTTCATCTTTACAACAGACAATTGCCCAAATTTTACTAACTAGAAGTGATTTATCACGACGTAGTAGTTATGTCAATGCCTACAACACATTTCAACAACTTTTGCGACTAGGCGTAGTCCCAATAGTCAATGAAAATGATACTACTGCTGTTGATGAGTTAAATTTTGGGGACAACGATACTCTCTCAGCTTTAGTTGCTAGTCTAGTAGAGGCTGATTGGTTATTCATACTAACTGATGTTGATAGATTATACTCAGCCGATCCTAGAAATAACCCAGATGCCTTACCCATTACCTTAGTAGAGCGAATCGAAGAACTTGAAGAACTTCAAATTGAAACTGGAGAGTCCGTTAGTGGACGAGGAACTGGCGGAATGATTACCAAAATTGAAGCAGCCAAAATTGCCACTGCTGCTGGAGTCCGAACCGTAATTACCGATGGTAAATTGCCCACTAATATACAAAAAATCCTCAATGGAGAATCTATTGGCACTCAGTTTGAACCTCAACCAGAACAAATCAACGCTCGGAAACATTGGATTGCCAATGTTTTAGTTCCAACAGGCCAGCTCTATCTAGACGAGGGTGCAGTTAAGGCCATTGCTGAGTCTGGCAAATCTCTATTAGCTGCCGGCATTACTCAAGTAGAAGGGGAATTTAACTCATCGGATGCTGTACAATTATGCAATGAAGAAGGTGAGGAAATAGCTAGGGGACTCGTCAACTACAGCAATATTGAACTGCAAAAAATTCTAGGTTGTCGCTCAGAAAGTATACCCGATATTTTGGGCTATGCGGGAGCTGATACAGTTGTACATAGAGATAATCTTCTGATTACAAATTAAATCATTGTCTCTGGTGGAGCCATATCAGAACCAACAACTAGACCACCCGCAGTAGACTTTAATCCTGGTACTTGAGTAGTTTCTAAATGCCGATCTGAGTCTGCAACTGAATCAGGAGGTTCTTGTGTATCTGGAATCAGATTTGCTCCAGGACTTGGTTGTTGAGACATCCAACTTAGTCCACTTACAGCTCCAGCTATTAAAACTGTATAACCCACATATAAGTAAGCTGGATTTAGATAAAATCCAGAGTCTTTATTGGACTTAGACCAAGATGGCATTAAACCTTCAAGTGAATTGGAAATAGGCAAAGCTGCTGCTAAAGTTACTCCATCAAATCCTAAAGCATTGCCAAGACGAAAGATAAATCCCCGAAGATATACATCTTCTGGTAATTTTTCTGTTTCACCTTTTTCTATTGCTTCTAGGTAATGAAGTGGCACAAAGGTTTGTTTATGAATTTGTTTCATTGATAAACAACGCATTTTTCGTGCTTTTTGTAGTTTTTCGCCTAGTTCCTGTAGATATGTTTTTCTTTCCTGAAGTGCTAAAGCTGTTTGTTCTGCTTTTGTTGGCTTTTTCCTCCATTGTAGTAGATTCTTTTGTGGTTGAAACTCTTGAGAGGAATTGTGGTTATTTTCTGAGAGATTAGTGTCTGTATTATCAGAATTTATAGATACGACAATTGATTCAGTTGGAGTTTCTGCTTCGATGGCAGTAGTTAGGTTTTTACTCATTTTTTGGGAACCTTGTTTTGATTTTTGGGGATTAATTTTTCTCGATCAATTTGTTGAGAAAGATTATTTTTTTCCGGCTCATCTATGATGTTAGGCTGAAAATAAATTAGGTCTATTGAAGACTCTTGTTTGTTTCCTATTTAATGTTCTAGTTAAGTTTTTGAGGTTGAGTTTGAGCGCTTCAAATCCTAATGCTTTGATTTGCAACTCTCAATTTCAGCGACTGCTTCTTCTAGGGAAGTTTTTTAGTTTTTCAATATAAAACTGTAAACTTAGTTAGTTTGGATTTCAGCTTCAATATTAGTAGGTTGCGATATAGCTGCCACTAGGCTCCGCCTTTCATGTCGGCGACAGCCGAAACGCCAACTATCTCGATCTATTTCTATGGGAATATATCCGGAAAAACTCTGGCTAGATGCAAGCTTAAATTCCCTGATTATGGTTTGAGTTTTACTTTTACTTAAAAAGAAGTAATCTAAGTAATTTATTCTGTGAGTTAGTATTGATTCCGGATTAATAAGTATGAAGATTTAACTTTTTGTTTGTCGTAGAAGTTTCTAACTGCTTAAGTGTTTTTTTAGAGCTAATTTATTAAGTATCGCAGGGAAAACTTAACTAGGAACAGAGAACAGTTGGAAAAGCATTTCCGCTCTCTAGATTCATAATCAGTTTATGTCCTAATCAATAGACTTCTTGCATAATTCAGGGAATAGGGAATAGGGAATAGGGAATAGGGGATGAAATTGTTGACTTCATATCTTGAATTGATTTCATTTTTTATTTTTGGAGATGTCTAATGCTTTCTTAGGTATAAATATCAAGAAGTTAAGAATCAAAATTTGAGTTAGGTTTAGCCAGTAATATATGACTAGAGTCTAAAATTCTTAGAGCTTCCTTGAATTGGGCTTTCAGCTCAGTTTACCGAATAATTAAGATTTAAAGCCTCTCCTTTAAAGGAGAAACAAGAAAAAAATTTTATGATTAATAATTACCTCTTCTTTTCAAGGAGAGGTAATTATTAATTATTAATTATTAATTATTAATTGTTGAAAAGTTAGCTTTTATGGGAAATATTTATCTCAAAGTAGGTTGAAGAGCTGTGTTTTCCATTCCTTATTTTGTTCAACCCATCCCACTATTCTAAAAATGCTTATTTACTTAAGTTTAAGTAAAATTTTCCTGAAAGGCTGGATTTTTCGTTTTTATCTTTAAGAATATTTGGGCTTTTCAGAAAAAATATTATTAGTGTGATAGGTTCTTATAACATGGTGAGTAAATCTCCTGTTGTCGCATACGCATAAGAAAATAATAAAATTTAAGCATAGCTAGCTGATACTAAAAAGTTTTATAGTCTTTGTATTCTAATAAATTTGTATTTTTTTTAAATTATTTCAAAATAGTTTTAGAAAAATAGGAGAAAATCGTAAAAATTTAGTCTACTAAGTCAATGAATCACTATAAACAATATTCATAGTCTAGTTATATTCTAGTGGGGAATTATGTTGATTTTTAACGATACCCAACCTAGTAAACCATTGCCAACTTGACTACTTGTAAACCCGATCAAGCAAAAATAACCCTACTGCAATTCCCACAAAATGAGCCACAATTATGTGAGTATTACCCAACACTATAAAAATATCCAGTGTAAATTTTTCTAGTTCTGTAGAATTAAAAACAAACGATCCTCTAGCTAATGATTCGCCTAATAAAATACCTCCAATTGCTTCTGCTGCCAATAAACTTAGAGTCATGCCAACCAAGTTAGTAATTAAAGTCCTCTTCACTTGTTGAGTTGTATCTGCCCTGCTTGGCCTCAAAGAAGGTGTAGGTGATCGTAATTTCCTAGCCAAGCGAGTGTAACGAAATGACAAGAAAATGCTGAAACCAAGAACCACAAGTCCACAAACTGCAAAAAATAATCCACCTCCGGTACTTGCTCCAGTCTGCTGGCCTAGTATACCCACAGCAAAAAGAAAAATTATACCTGAAACTATCCCAAGCACAAGTTGTACCCAAAAGCAAGTCCAACCGCCTAATCGGAGTACTCTAGCTACCTGTTCAACTGCCGGTGGCAAGGAAGAAGGCGAGTCTGATGAATTTGACATATTTCTTCTGCTTGTATATTCTGACTTCTCTAAAATTTTTGCACAAATATGGTTGACGTTTGGTCAACTCCTTTTAGAATATTATATTTAAGAATTGTAAAGCAACAACTCTATCTAGAAACACTATTAAATTTAAGGCCAATTGATGATGACACAACCACAACCTACTACTAAACCTAACTTAGATGAGCCAAAATTCGGCTTTAACCAATACGCAGAACGTCTGAATGGTAGAGCAGCCATGATTGGCTTTGTATTAACTTTAGCGATCGAATACTTTACTGGGGAAGGTTTGCTCTCTTGGTTGGGTCTTAGTTAGGATTTGATATCTACCTAGTTATTCAGATATTTATTATAATAATTGAGATTGAACTAAGATTATACCTCCAGTATTTTAGAGGATTATTCTTTGTCACGAGACATACTCTCACGCCATACTATCAAGTTGGCGTGGACTTAATCTTTATATTTTAACAGATAGATAAAAAACGAACTAGGTTATTTTGATATAGTAGTTCAGATGGAAAAAAATTCCTCAACCCAAGATAGATAAATAATTAAATAATTTTATTGCCTCTGGCTACAATCTTTAAATCACAAGCTTTTGGGGATTTTTTAAAGCCATAAAGCCATCCATCTAATTAGGGCTTCCTGAAAAAGTCTTATGGGTGAAGGTAGTAGTCAGGAGTCAGGACTCAGGAGTCAGGAGTAATGGGGAATGAGCGAGGAGGCATGAGGAAGAATTATCCTTTGATTTTTCTGCCTTATGCAACCCAAAATCCTAAATTTTTGAGCTTTTTATACCAAGCGTGAAAAAAGAATCTTACGAATAGTAAGGGCGATAAAAAGACTTTACAAAAGATATCCTTTTGACAAAAAAGCTGATTTATAGCAGTCGAAGCAAAGATTACGACATTTCTAAATCTAAAAACATTTGACAGTTTATTATTGCCTATTGCCTATTGCCTATTGCCTATTCCCTATTCCCTATTCCCTATCCCCTATTCCCTATTCCCTAGCGCTATATGACCTAAAAAATGGTATTTAAGCCATTCCCATACGACTCCTAACTCCGTACGGACGTTCGCATTTTTGTTATGCAACGTCCCTACTCCTAAAAAGTACCCTAGCTATTTGTAGCAAACATTTATCAAACTGGTATTACAAGGTTTTCCTTGTACTTTTTCAAGACCTAAAAAGCCTAAAACCCTTATCTTTCAATGCTTTTATATTTAATCAGCAAGGCCTAATTAATCTCACAGTTACAAAAGTATAAAATTTTTCTCCTGAAATTGGTACAATCGAATCTGTATATCTAAATTGCTATAATTCAAGAAAGTGCTTTAAATCCTGGAAATAATTTGATATCAACATCTGAAATTCTTAATAAATATTAGGACAAAAAGCAAGTCTAATGGTTTGAACTAATTTCCAAGTTCAATATGGCAGTATAGTTTATAAGTCTACATAATTTTAAGATTAAGGAAGTGAGAATTTTAGTTTCATTATCCTTACATAAAATCAAAAATACTTAAAATTTACATTGTATCAAATTCAGCTTATGATCGACGCTTTATGGCTAAGAATTCTCAAAACAGCTTACCGAAAAGATCCGGTAGTAAGTTTTGTAGTGACAATGGGAGCAGTTGATGCTGTAATTGGAGGTGTCAGAGCAAGTTGGTCTTTATTTGGTCTAGGAATGGGGACGGTGGGAATGGCCATCGCCTTACGTCTCTGGTTGCTCAAGCGTTCTTATCTTGAGCAAGCTACTGCTGTTCCTGAATATTATCTACCTCCTAATTCGTCTCGTCCACAGCTACCAATTCTAAATAGAAATAAAAAGCATCTTCCTTGATCGAAAATAATTTATTGCCTATGAAAATCGGCCAAGTTGCTGCTCTTAGTGGTTTTCCAATTAAGACTATCCGCTACTATGAAGATATTGGTTTACTGGAACCTTCTGTAGAACGTTCTGAATCTGGTTATCGTTTGTTTGAAGAGTCGGTGCTTGGCAGACTGGGTTTTATTAAACGAGCTAAGTCCTTGGGTTTGAGCTTAAGGGAAATTTCGGAAATCTTGGTCATTAGAGATCGAGGTGAATTACCCTGTAGAGAGGTTCAGCATAAATTAACCACTAAAGTCCAAGATATTACTTCTCAGATAGAAGCATTGGAAAACTTAAAAACAGAGTTACAACAAATTCTTGAGCATTGGCAGGAGGAACCATCAACCGATCAGGCAAGCAAGAATGTTTGTCCTAATATACAAACTCAAATATAGCAATCCTATTTGAGGTACAAAATTTTAATGGCTTTTAGGGAAAAGGGAACACTTAACTGGGAACAGGTAAGAGTTTCAGTTTTTTTATTTACTTTTTGATTTGTTAGAACCTATTTAGGATTGCTATATACTCAAAGAGCAAGATATAGAAATGGTGAACATAGGAATTGGTAGCCGATCAAGTATAACTAAAGTTCAGATAGGAAATGTATCTCTTTTATAAAATAAATTTATTTATAAATAAAAAAAAGGAACCATCATGGTTCCCTTCTTGTTGACTGATTAATTTTTTTCTGAGAGTTTTTTGCTTCTTTCTTATTTGCCTTAACTTGGCAGATCCTCCTCTACCTTTAACTTTCCTGGCGGGAAGTCCCGCGCTCTCCCGCAGGGGAGCGTCGGGATGAAAGCCAGGGCCAGGATTCGGATACCTTCATAAGCTAAACATTCATAGGCCCAAGACACAAGCTAGGAGAATTTTGTTATTATCAATGTCAACACAGGGGGAGGACATCA
>NZ_JAAHHT010000253.1 GCF_010672085.1 Okeania sp. SIO3I5 | reverse complement strand
ATATCGTCTCGTTGGGAATGGCTCGACACCCTTGCATAACAAACAGTGGTAATTGCCCTGGGCCAACCTGCTGCTTGTTCGATTTCTTCGATTGAGTACCGCCTGTGCCCTGACGGGGTTTTGATTGCTTTAATTTTGCCTTCTTCTTCCCATCGTCTGAGACTTGAGACTGCAACTCCAAGGATGGAGGCTGCTTCTTTGGGTCTGACATATTTCATCTGAAACATTGATTTTTTTCTATCTTAGCACGATTTGTTAGCTTTTGAGCGTTTTAGATAGAAAATTGATAATTTGTTACAAACTCTTTCTAGTTATCCTAAAAGTCATTATGAAAGTGATAACTTGGGTGTAGAAGTAAATAGTTATTAGACTTTACTTTTTGGTAAATGAATATTTTTATATTGATCCAGAGGATTAAATAAAGTATTAGACTTGAGATGAAAAATATATATCCAGGAAATAGTTTGATCTTTCTTAAAAGTACCCAAATGCGAAAAACTCTTATGTTACGATGGTTAGTTCCAAGTTTACTCAGCATTTTTGTCTTAGGAAGTCCCTCTGAAGCTGCAACCTTAGAATCTTGGCAATTTAAAGTTAATGAGAACCAACTATCTTTTACCACAGAAGGTGGCGTTCAGCCACAAGCCCAATTAATTACTAACCCAACTAGGTTAGTTATAGACTTGCCAGGAACAACTTTAGGTGGTATAAGAACTTCTAAAGTTGTGGGTGGAGCTATCAAAGCAGTTAGAGTGGGACAATTTAATTCTCAAACAGCTCGAATTGTAGTAGAACTCAATAATGGCTACACTATTGACCCAAAGCAGGTAAAATTTCGGGGTCTTTCTCCTAGTAACTGGACTGTACAAATACCAACGCCTCAAAAAATTACTTCTACTGCAGATATTAATAATGTTCCACCCCAGTCGCAACCACAGTCCCAACCACAGTCTCAACCTCAGTCTCAACCTCAGTTTCCACCCCAGTCGCAACCACAGTCTCCACCCCCACCACCCACACGTTCGCCTCTATCTCTTAGCACAATAGAAAGGTCAAGGAATCAAAATACAGGAAGACCTACTAACCCTCCTATTGTTAATCAAGTTACAACTAATGGTACGCCGACTCTTGTAGAAGATGTCCAAGTCAAAAAAGAGGGAGTAGTCCTAAAAACAAGTGGTAAATTACCAGAAATTGAACTTAAGGAGAGTGTTGACCGTACTTGGATGACTATTGATGTCCTTAATGCTACTCTCACAGCAAGGGATGTTAAACCAAATCAAAGATTTAATGAATCTGGGTTAACAATTACTCAACTAACTCAACTTTCAACTACACCAGCAGTAGTTCGTCTGACAGTAAGTTTGCCAAATGCAAATACTCAATGGCAAGCTCGTGCTTATGCAGGTGGAATCGCAGTATGGCCTCAAGGGGAAGCACCACCAACAATTAATCAAGCTACTGGTTTTGCGGTAATTAAGTCGGTGGAATTAAAAAATGGTACTGAGTTAGTGGTTACTGGAGACAAAGCTCTTAATTATACCAGTGGTTGGGATTCTGAAGCAGATGCTTATGGAATTACTATATATGGTGCTAAGGTAGATGACCGATTAAAGTTACCAGGGCGAGAGGTTGGCAGTCCTTTGCTCTGGGCAAGAATTCGTCAAGAAGATCCAGAAACAGTTACAGTTCTGGTTAAGCCTGCTACTAATGTTAAAATTGCAGAAGTAACTCAGATTACGGCCCAACAGTTATCTTTGCCTATGGGTTGGGGTAATATTGGAACTGCACCTCCAGGTTGGAAACCAAATTCTACAAGACAACCTTCTACTTTACTTCCTCCTAGTTGGAAACCAAATCCTACACAAGAACCTTCTAGTTCGAGACCATCAATATTTTCACAGGGAAACAATTCATCACCCCAGAATTCACCTCCCCAAAATTCACCTGCTCAGACTCCTCAGAATTCTGCTGAAAATTTCCGTCCAAGACGCTGGCCTTTACCTTGGCCTCGTCGTCGCGATCAACGGCCTAATCAACGGCCTAATCAACGGCCTAATCAACGGCCTAATCAACGCCCTAATAATCGTTATCCTCGTTCTCCTTTTCCCAATAGATTACCTCGACGTGATGGACGACTAATGATAGTGATAGATCCTGGACATGGAGGCCCGACAGATTTGGGTGGAGTGGGTATTGGCGGTCTGCGGGAGAAGGATATTGTATTGCCTATGTCATTAGAAGTAGCTCAAATCCTGGAACAGAATAATATACAGGTGGTTATGACTCGTAAGACAGACCGGGATTTAGATTTACCACCACGCTCGGAACTTGCTAATAGGGTGGGAGCAGATTTGTTTGTGAGTATTCATGCTAATGCTATTAGTATGAGTCGTCCTGATGTTAATGGTTTAGAAACGTTTTATTACCAAAGTGGGCAGACTTTAGCGCAGTATATTCAGAATAGTATGTTGCAGGCTTTTCCGACAATGAAGAATCGTGGTGTGAAGCGAGCGCGTTTTCATGTGCTAAGACATACTAAGATGCCTGCTGTTTTGGTAGAGGTGGGTTTTGTTACTGGTAATTATGATTCTCGGATACTTGCCGATCCTGTTCAACGTAGTCGGATGGCGCAGGCGATCGCTCGTGGCATACTTAGATATGTTCAAGCTTATTCTCGTTAAGATTAGGGAGTAGAATGAGTAATGAGTAATGAGTAATGAGTAATGAGTAAGGAGTAGGGAGTAGGTAGAATGAGTAATGAGTAATGAGTAATGAGTAATGAGTAGGGAGTAGGGAGTAGGGAGTAGGGAGTAGGGAGTAGGGAGTAGGTAGAATGAGTAATGAGTAATGAGTAATGAGTAATGAGTAATGAGTAGGGAGAGTAGGGAGATTAGGGAGATTAGGGAGATTAGGGAGTAGGGACGTTCCATGGAACGTCCCTACAAGGTTTTGATTATGACCTGATTTTCTCTATTTCTCTAATAACCGCTCTTATTGATTAGTTTTCTCATCCCTTCGCTCCCCTTTTGTTCCCCCCTTTCAAAGCTATGCTTTATAAACATCTTTCTTAACATAAAACTTGACAACATAGACAAGTTATGTTTAAGTCTTGAATCGGCTTTTTCAGAAGAAAAGAGTATTTTTCAATACACTTTTTTATGAATGTAGACAGAATTCTTCCTCCCCCTCCTCCCCATCCTCCCCATCCTCCCCACCCTCCCACAAGGGTTTCAAGAGTTCCTTATAAGGGATAGCTTTCAAAGGGGGGTTAGGGGGGATAGATAGCGCGAGTCTTCAACCAACGTTGAGATAAAAAAGTAAATATTCTCCTATCCACAATCCAAAATTATTATCTAACTACCAGTTGTCACCCAACTTTCTAAAATACTTTCAACCTCTGGAGATAGGGCAGTGAAATGTATATAAAATCCACTCTGATCGTCTTTTTTACCTGTTACTTTGGCATAAAAATAATCCATTTTTTCCCCTGAAACAGTTTTAGTTAATAAATGAATCCGCAGGTTACTCATCACATCTACTAAATAATTAGATTTTACTTCAGCAGAATTAGTAGATACTTTGACCAAACTTCCTGACATGAATTGTTCGCTAACTTCCTTTCCCTCAACAACTGCAAACTGAATCGGAACTGGTTCTGATAAATCTACAAATAATTCTGACTTTACTGGTATAAACAAATGATATTTTCCAGAAATAGCTCCTACTTGATAAATAGTTATAGGTTCAGGAAAACCTTTAATTTTGACCGATTTTTGCTGCACAATTTTGACAATAGAACTGACTTCTGCAAGAGTATTTTCTGAAATCAGAATTTCACCTCCCACTGTATAAGATTCAATCCGAGAAGCTAAATTAATATTACTACCAACAACTCCATACTTAGACCTTTTCTGACAACCAATATTACCAACTACAACTTCTCCTGTATTAATACCAATTCCCATCTGAATTTCTGGTAAACCTAATTCCTTTAATTTAGCGTTCACACTAGGCATTGATATTTGCATTGCTACTGCACAAGCAACTGCTTTTTCTGCATCATCTTCTCTCTGAGTAGGAGCGCCAAAAATAACTAAAATTGCATCACCAATAAATTCATCAATAGTACCGCCATATTGATTAATTACTTCTGTCATTTCCTTTAGGTAAATATTCAGCATAGCAAAAATTGTTTCTGGTTCTGATCTTTCAGATATAGCAGAAAATCCTCTTAAGTCAGACATCAAAATTGTCACCTTTCGCCGTTGACAATCTAATTTTAATCCATCGGGATTTTCTAATAAATTCGCTACTACTTCATCAGTCAAATAACGACTAAAAACATCTCGAATATATCCAGCAGTTTTAGCAATAAAAGCTGTGATAGCGATCGCCGATAAACAGATAGCTAACAATGGAGTTATTACTGGTATCCATAAACCCCATAAAAAAGCATAATAACTGATGGAAAGTAAACCACCAGTAAGCACAAATAAACTAATAATAGATTTACCAGAAAATTGAGAAAAACCTCCAGAATAGCGCCATTTCCAAGTAATGCCTGCTCCTATTATTGACCAGAAAAAAATCCATATCCACTCTAAAAATTCCGGCAATGATTTAATAAGATTCATCTCACCAAGAGCAGAATTAATAATCAGACTGGTAATATTGGCATGAATTTCTACCCCTGACATTTTTTCAGGAATCCCAATAATTTTACTGCTGTAAGGTGTGAAGAATAAATCTTTTTTACTTTCTGCTACTGAACCAATTAGAATGATGCGGTCGCGTATTAATTCTGGTGGAACTTTATTATTTAAAACATCAGTTACTGAAACCTGTTGAAACGTATATTGTGGGCTGCGATAATTAAGGATAATTTGATATCCTTTAGCATTAGCTTTTATATAACCACCATGATTATTTTCAAAAGGAATAAATACAGCTTCTCCCAATTGTAAATATTCAGGATTAACTGTTGCTGGTTTAGGAAAAATTTTAAGATTTTGTAGGTAAATTGTTGCTAATTTCAACCCGAAACTCGGTACTATTTTTCCCTCCCTATCTGTTAAATATAAAAAGAATCGCCTAATTTTACTATCAACATCAATAGGCAGATCATTAGCACCAACTTGGTTCAGTTTATCTAAAATTGGTGGAGGATTAATTGGGGAATTAATTTGATTACCAACTACCTTTCTAATACCAATTAAATTTGGTGTAGATTCAAATACTTTTACTAATTTTTCATATCCTGGTTCTTCTGGTAAATCTCGAAATATATCTAAACCAATTGCTGCTGGTTGATATTTTTTCAAGTTTTCTATTAACTGAGCAAGGAGTTCATCTGATAAAATTGTCATTCCCAAAGTTTGTATATCTGATTCATTAAATCCGACAATTAATATTCTTTTATCTACAGGTTTTTGGGGACGAAATCTAATGAATTGATCGAATGCTGCTAACTCAAATATTTGTAAGCTGCCTGTTAAGTATAACCCAATTAATAGGATAGTAATACTAGGAGCAGTAACTAATAAGCCACGCCATTTCCAAGCTAGCTTTTTAATTATTTTTTGCCACATAAAAAATTCTTTTTTTTTGATTGCTTTTCAAAGGGAAAAAAGAAGTTTTTTTTCTTCTTAAAGCAATGCATGAGGATGGTGAGGTACAGTTGAAGATTGAGCTCTATTTTTGCAGTTCAGGTTTCTTATCTTTAACAACCTGGAAGGTTGTGTTACCAAAATTACTAAATGAAATTTTGTACCTCACGCGCCTCCGAAATTTCTGTAATCAATCGTATCCCTAAAAGATAAAAGTAATTATTAATTGTTAATTGCTGAATTTTAACTTTTGACTTTTAACTGTTGACTTGCCGATAGAGTGGAATGCTATTATTCAGCTTTTCCTTGGTAATAATTCTACACCAAGTAATTAATTAGAAAGATAGTTAATATGCTTTTAGAGTAACTTTTAATTTTGCTCAATCTTTCAACTTTGATTCTTTCTTCAAAAAGAATAAATTAATGCCTGGCAGCTAATAGCTGATGGCTGAATTCTTACCTAAAAAAGCCTCTCCATTCATGGAGAAAAAGCGGTCGTTAAAGTTTGCGATAGCATTCCGTCAGGAAAGTTTCCCGAAGGGTTGGATGGTGAGGTTTCCCTCATCTTGCAGAGCTACTCCGAAGTACGCCATATCTAATCGACTAACTTGAGAAGAAAAAAATTTCTTTTAACTCAATCCTTCTATTACAGAAGAAGTAATTATTAATTATTAATTGTTAATTAGGACTTGCTGATTAAATCTAAAAGGTATTGACAGATCAAGGTTTTAGCCGATAATTGTCTTTCATGTATTACAATATTTTTACTCTAAAGAGCTGCATAAAGTTAGAATTTTTGGTTAACGCGAGGCAGAAAAACCAAGGGGTAATTCTTCCTCCTACGTTCTCTAAATTCCTTACTTCTCCAGTCTCGAGTCTCGAGTCTCCTGACTCCTATCCTCACCCATAAGATTGTTTCAGCAAACCCTAATTCTTAATTATTGAAAGAGCATGATTTAATCTTCTTTTTGACAACAATCTAATATAGGTGCTTGAATTAATTCTTCCTTAGCTTTAGAGTTAGCAGAATTAAATAATTCTTCCCAATCATTTATTAACTCAGGATTATCTGGATTTAACCTCCGAAGTTCTACCATACTTTCTAAAGCATCATACCAAATTCCTTGGGAAGCATAAACAGTTGGTAGACTTAGAGGTGTGACTCCTGCTAACTTATTATAGAGACTTTGTTCTGGTAGAATACGTTTAATTTTACCTTCAACAGATGGGTTTACGCTGGTAGCTGGGAATTCAGAAATGCAAGATATTTTTACTTCCCAGGAATAGTTTTTTCCTACTTCTAAAGGAGGTGATTTTTCTGGAGGCAGCTTAATCCTAATAATTCCCGATTTTTCAGGTAGCTTAAAAACATGATTATACACATCATTCTGCTCTGAATCTCTGATAAAAAATTCTGCTTCTTGAGCATTTTCATAAGGTGGAATATATACATATAATGTGGGATATTTAGATATAGTTAATCCCCATTTTGTTTCTGGCAGTAAAAGAGTTAACTTTTTATTTTCTAATAAACATTCACCACTACCAGGAGATGGACCACGAGTTGCTGGAGATTCTGTACTTGGAGGTGCCCCCCGATCTGGAGGTTTGTACGTTTGAGAAATTTTCCAACTACTACTAATATTTCTGAAGGTAGTTATTGCTAAAACAGGTCTTTCTAGAACAGCAGAAATACTCCATAGTTTTATTAGTGTAGTAACTGATAAACTAGCAATTAATAATAGGTATTTCATATTAGGGAGTAGGGAGTAGGGAATAGGGAAAGTAGGGAGTAGAAAACAAGTGAAAAATATGGCGTTGTTTAATGGTAATGATGTTTAGATTAAGTAAAATGCGAAAAAAGTATATTTTACGATATTACCTTCAGCTATTGATCATTACATTTCAGCAACGCCAAAAATATTTACCCCGTCAGTTGTATCATATTAATCACTGAGTCTCTTGTATATATCTTATCTATTTCATACCAATTCACTTTGTATAAAACCTTAATGTATGATATCAAATCCGAGGAAATTGGACATAAAAAAAATCTCAAATCGTCATAATTACTCAATCTTTGTAATTCTCTCCCCTCCTGACTCCTGAGGACCTACGGACGTTTAGCTAAAGCACAACGCAGGTTAACGCTACGCGACATGGAAAGCGCAGCATTCCCTATAAGAAAACGCATTTTTGTTATGCAACGTCCCTACCTCATTACTCCTTACTCATTACTCCTTACTCATTACTCATTACTCATTACTCATTACTCCTAACTTATGACTTCCCATGGGACTATATTCCTACTTTTTTCAGAGCTGCCGTGAGGTTACCTTGGTTCTCAGATAATATCTTATCTCCCTCTTCTTTTTCTAAATTACTCCAGTGCATCAAAAGTGCTAACTTAACTGAATCACCACTTTTATTTAATAATTCCCTCGCTTCATCCCTACTTAACTCAGTTAAATCCTCAATAATTCGTAAGGCCCGATCGCGTAACTTACTATTTTTTACCGCCACATCAATCATCCGATTACCATAAACTTTGCCTAATCTCACCATTACTCCTGTTGATAAGATATTCAAAGCCATTTTTGTTACTGTTCCTGCCTTCAGACGGGTTGAACCTGCTAATAATTCTGGGCCAACCAACAACCTAATATCTACATCTACCTCTACACTAAATTGTTCTACAGGCACACAAGTCATAAAAATTGTCTTTGCCCCCCTTTGTTTTGCAGCTTCTAAAGCACCATGAACATAAGGAGTTGTACCACCAGCAGTAATACCGACTATCACATCTAGATTTGTGATATGGCGCGAAGCGATCGCCTGACGACCATCTTCCAAGCTATCCTCCAAATCTTCGGAACTGCGGACCAAAGCTGCCGCACCTCCAGCAATAATTCCTTGTACCAAATCTGGAGGCGTACAAAATGTTGGGGGACATTCAGCCGCATCCAATACCCCCAAACGGCCACTTGTACCAGCTCCCACATAAAACAATTTACCACCTTGAGCCAAAGCCTCAGCCGTTATGTCCACTGCTTGAGCAAGTTGTAAACGGGAAGAAGCGATCGCCTCTAAAGTCCGACGATCCTCTTGGTTAAATAAGTCTACCAACTCTAAAGAACTTAACCGATCTAGATTATGACTATTGGGATTAACCTGTTCGGTTAACAAATGACCTCGTTCTTGTAAATTTTTCATATCAAATCTTGATAAATTATTCCAAAAATGTTTTATGACGCTACTTGAAAAGGGAACAGGGAATAGGGAACAGGGAACAGGAAACTATCAAAGGGTTTGAGCATTTAGAACTTTCCTAATCTTTGTTTCGACTACTATATACACAAAAGGGAATAGGGAATAGGGAATAGGGAATAGTGAACAGGGAACAGTAGACTATCAAAGGGTTTGAGCATTTAGAACTTTCCTAATCTTTGCTTCGAGTGCCATAGTCATTCTGAATAAGACTGGGACGAGTGTTTCTTTCCTTGAAAGGGTTTCAGCCAAAAAAAGTGTTTCATTCTTATTTGAAATGACTAAATATACAGAAAATATAAAAAGAAATATTGTAGCAAAGGCAAAAAGATTGCTCTCCTACTCCCCTATTTCCCTACTCCTTAATTGACACTTATTCTCTGATTCAATTGTTCTGTTTTGAAGATTTATTTTTGATTAAATCTAAGAATTCCTCCCGCGATAAATTCAGCAATTGAATTAGTATTTGAGCATATTCATCAGCAGACAAATTTAATAAAATTTCTACAGCTTCTACTAACTCTTGATCGATTTCGCCAAATTGAGTTTTTAGCAAGCTTCCCAATACAATCTTTTTTCCTTCTATTCGCCCTTCTTCTCGTCCTTCTTGCTTCAAAGTTTTATGCCATGCGAGACGAGCTGGCAATATATTCATCATTAACTCTGTGTCTTCCGATTCATTTATAATTAACTCAAAAAATTCCTCCCTTGATAAATTCGGTAATTGAATTACTATTAGAGCATATCTACTAGGAGATAATGTTAATAGAATTTTTACAACTTCTAATAACTGTTGGTCAAGTTCCCCAAATCGACTTTTTAACAGGCTTTCCAGTACAATCTTTCGTCCTTCTTGTCGCCCTTCATTTCGTCCTTCTTCTTTCACATCTTCACGCCATTTAATATAAGCTGGCGATGAATTTGTAAAGAACTCTGTGTCTTCTGAGCCATTTTTGATTAACTTTAAGAATTCCTCCCGTGATAAATTCGGTAATTGAATTAGTATTTCAGCATATTCTTCAGTAGACAAATTTAATAGAGTTCCTACAACTTCTAATAACTCGTAGTCAAGTTCACCAAATCGAATTTTTAGGAACCACTCCAGTACAATCTTTCGTTCTTCTTGTCGCCCTTCTTCTCGTCCTTCTTGCCTCACAAATTCACGCCATTTGAGATAAGCTGGTGATAAATTCATAATTAATTCTCTCTCCTCCGACGTTAAATCTTATTTGATTTCTAATTGGGTAATTTAGCGCTTATTCTCTCATTCAATTATTCTGTTTTGAGGATTCATTTTTGATTAACTCTAAAAATTCCTCCCGGGATAAATTCAGCAATTGAGTTAGTATTTGAGCATATTCCTCAGCAGACAACTTTAATAAAGTTTCTACAACTTCTAATAACTCTTGGTCGAGTTCGCCAATTTGAGCATATTCTTCAGCAGACAACTTTAATAAAGTTTCTACAACTTCTAATAACTCTTAGTCGAGTTCGCCAAATCGAGTTTTTAGCAAGCTTTCCACCACAATCTTTCGTTCTTCCTTGACCGAAAAATTTGGGTTTCAAGCCGACTCTTTCAAGGGGATAAAAAAAGTTCAATTCCGTATTTTCAAGCCTCCTGGTTCAGCGGTCGTTACTGATAACTGATAACTGAAATGACGTCCTTCTTGACCGAAAAATTTGGGTTTCAAGCCGACTCTTTCAAGGGGATAAAAAAAGTTCAATTCCGTATTTTCAAGCCTCCTGATTCAGGGGTCATTACTGATAACTGATAACTGATAACTGAAATGACGTCCTTCTTGCCTCACAAATTCACGCCATTTGAGATAAGCTGGTGATAAATTCATAATTAATTCTCTCTCCTCCGACGTTAAATCTTATTTGATTTCTAATTGGGTAATTTAGCGCTTATTCTCTCATTCAATTGTTCTGTTTTGAGGATTCATTTTTGATTAACTTTAAGAATTCCTCCCGCGATAAATTCAGCAATTGAATTAGTATTTGAGCATATTCTTCAGCAGACAACTTTAATAAAGTTTCTACAACTTCTAATAACTCTTGGTTAAGTTCACCAAATCGATTTTTTAGCAAGCTTTCCAGCACAATCTTTCGTTCTTCCTGACGCCCCTCTTGACCGAAAAATTTTGGTTTCAAGCCTCCTCTTTTAAGGGGATAAAAAAAGTTCAATTCCGTATTTTCAAGCCTCCTGGTTCAGCGGTCGTTACTGATAACTGATAACTGAAATGACGTCCTTCTTGTCTGACATCTTCACGCCATTTCAAATAAGCTGGTGATAAATTCATAATTAATTCTCTCTCCTGCGATGTTAAATTTTGTTTGGTTTCTAAATAATTTGTCCAATTTGCAACCTGTTCTAGTGCCAGAATTCTTAAAGGATTTTCTGGTGATAAATCACCTAATTCTAACAGAGCCGATTCTTGAGTTTTTCCTTTGCCTAAAATTCTTAACCAAAGTGTTTCTGGTATTACTGGTAATTGATTAATTGCTATTAGATTTGTTTTCAACCCAGGGGGAGAAATGTAAACTCCTGTCATCTGGTTTTCTGGGTCTAGTTGAAAACCAAAACTATCGCTCAATTTCTCTGAAGCAGAAGTAGTTAATATCCATAATTTAGGCAAATCTATTTCATTAATAGATTCTCGATTCCGTCTAGCTGCTCGTTGCAATTCACTCTGAACATAAAATAACTTCAGCAAACAACTACGAACTTCATTTAAGGTTGGTTGATTCCAAAAAGGTTCAATTAAACAATCACTCAATAATATTTGACTTAATACTCCTAAATTGAGGTTAGAAGTAGGAGGTTTTGAGGCTGGATAAAAATAAATATCCACCTGTCTAACAACTCCCGTCACCTCTCGACTAATTTCAACTTCACCAAAGGTTGAAAGTAATTCTTTGAGGTATTGTTTGGCAAATTGGTCAAATCAATTCAAAATTAAAAATTATTAATTCAAAATTATAACCTCTGCCTAAAGTCAGAGGCTTGAAATAAAGAAAATATTTTTGATTTTTTCGAGCTTTTAAGAACGAGGCTTAAATCCTTAATTAAACAATTATTGAAATTAAGTTATAACCAAAATTTTTGAACTTTGAATGCGCGAATTTTGAATTCAAAAAATAGTTAAATAATCCCTTGAAAGTATTGAATTGAAATGTAAAAGTGTTCAGTCTGTTAAATCTTAATGAATGAATTTTGAATTTTGAATTTTGAATTTTGAATTTTACAAAAGACCCTCCAATTGACGCTTAATTTTATCTAAGTCAGTTTCAGTCTTTTCAGAAGTTTGGTCTGTTTCTAATTCCCAATCAGTCTTTTCTACATTATGCTCTGGAGGAATCTCTAACTTACCTGCTGGTATAACTTCCCAGTCATAATCAACACCCCTACAGAATTCCATAATTTCTTCTTCCTCAAACTCTTCAACTGTAGGAGTAGGAAAATCTTGAGCTTCTAGTAATACAGCGAAACGGGTAGCATCATCCTCAGACTCAAACATATATACCTTATTACGATCGCCCATCTGAATCGTATGTATCCCCTCATTTTCAGTTCTGGCATTAAACAGTAAAACAAATACTCGCATAAATTTTCCACACTTTAATAGACTATTGTTTTGTCTATATTAATAGCATAAAGAAATAATTTACCTAAATTTATAGATGTTTCTTAACTTTTCTATGTTTTCTTGAGGGGGGAGCAAAGAAGTATTCAATAATTAATAATTAATAATTAACAATTAATAATTAGGGTTTGCTGAAAAAGTCTTATGGGTGAGGGTAGGAGTCAGGAGACAGGAGACAGGAGACAGGAGGAATAAGGAATTTAGAGGAGACAGAAGGAAGAATTATCCCTTGATTTTTCTGCCAATAGTCAACCCTTTCATCCTAACTTTATGCAGCTCTAAGGAGAAAAAAATTGTACTTTTTCAAGACCATTATCGGCTAATATCATGTCCGGATAATCAGTGATAAAAAACCTTTATCCCTTTAAAGCAATATTCCCTTTTGCTGCCCCCCTTTCAAAGCTATGCTTTATAAACATCTTTCTTAACATAAAACTTGGGCATTATTGACAAGTTATGGGTAGGTCTGGGTTCGGCTTTTTCGGGAGAAAAATGTATTGAATTAGACACGCTTGAGTGAAGACTGTAGACAGAATTCTTCCTCCTCATCTTCCCCATCCTCCTCATCTTCCCCATCCTCCTCATCTTCCCCATCCTCCCCATCTTCCCCATCCTCCCCATCCTCCCCATCCTCCTCATCTTCCCCATCCTCCTCATCTTCCCCATCCTCCCCATCCTCCCCCTCCTCCCCCTCCTCCCCAATCATGGTACGGCAT
>NZ_JAAHHT010000252.1 GCF_010672085.1 Okeania sp. SIO3I5 | reverse complement strand
CTTTGCCAGATCCGTTTGCTGATGCTTTGACAGGGGAGGAATAGGGAGTGTGGGGAGAGGGGGAAGTGTGGGAAGAGGGGGAAGTGTCGGAAGAGGGGGAAGTGTCGGAAGTGTGGGGAGAGGGGGGAGTGTGGGAAGTGTGGGGAGTGTGGGAAGAGGGGGAAGTGTGGGAAGTGTGGGGAGAGGGGGGAGTATTGAGTATATAAAAGCATATTTTTGTCGAGATTTTATACTGAATAAAAGCGATCGCTTATCTCTATAACAGGACTTACGCACAGGCACTATATATGGTGTGATGGTCCTTACTAAGCACGCTAACACACCCTACCAATAGCGTTCATGCGTAAGTCCTATATAATATAAAATCCGGTTATACAGTAATCGCATTCAAAAATCCTCAACTAAAATATGTGTTTGCTAGAAGCACGAATTTAAAAATTTATGCATTTTCATTTCCTTTCTTACTCCTAACTCCTACCTCCTACCTCCTACCTCCTACCTCCTACCTCCTACCTCCTAACTCCTAACTCCTAACTCCTAACTCATTACTCATTACTCATTACTCATTACTCCTCAGTAATACGATAACTAATTACCCGGATTCTATATAAGGGGTGAGGAATGGAGGAAAAGTAAACATAAGAATAATTAACACGCTCCTGGCTAATAATTGTCAAAAAAGTTCCAGGCGCTTGTGTTAGGAAAGGAAATTAAATAAGACCGGGAAATTCTGGTTTCTGCCATAGAAACCTCTAGAGCGTCATTAATTTTATCTGGTTTTATTTTCTTCTATTCTGTCTCCTGTATTCTGTCTCCTGACTCCTGAGAATAATTAACACGCTCCTGGCAAATAATTGTCAAAAAAGTTCCATGCGCTTGTGTTAGGAATGGAAATTAAATATGTGTAAAATTTGTTCTTTTCCTTCAGGAGAAAATTTAAAAACTTTGACTTTACCAGAGAAAATAATAAAAAAGCCTCTACCTGTTTCTCCTTCCCAAAAAAAACGGTCATTATGGTACTGCTTGGCAAAATCAGACTAAAGATTTTGCTAAATTCCCTGGGGCGATCGTAGTCACAACTAATTGTTTGATGCCTCCCCATGAAAATTATGAGGATAAATTGTTGGTGGTGGTGCTGAGGAATGGTAGAGAGAGTGTGGTCCGTGTGGTCCGTGTGGTCCGTGTGGTCCGTGTGGTCCGTGTGGGAAGAAATTACAAAACTTATGTATCTTCGCCATTCCTCAGCAGGACTACCAAAAATGGAAACAAAAAAGAAAGAAGATAACTTCTGGGCAGACTTAAACCTAATAAATATAGGAAATGTATATTTCCTAGAATTTAAAATAAATAAACTTCGTCCCATAAATCTAGATCAAAAGCCTAAGTACATTATCAACCTCAATCATATCAAAACATTTAAGCTGTATCTTGACTCAAAAGGGGAAGAGTGTATCGAAATTTTCATTGATAAATATCAATCTCCTCAAGGTTGACAAAGCAAGACTATTACTTGTAAATCTACCTCTATAGTCGGTCAAAAATTATTAACTCTCCTTTCCAACCAAACAGACAGAGAAAGATTGAATAATTTACCCCCAAAACTAGGAGAAACAGACAGAGAAAGATTGAATAATTTACCCCCAAAACTAGGAGAAACAGACAGAGAAAGATTGAATAATTTACCCCCAAAACTTATCAAAAAATACCTTCTAGATAATAATTGGGTCTGCCAGGGGAAATATAAAAAATCTCCCAAAACAGTCAACAACCCTAAACTAGGATGGATTTTTAGTTACTTTGATGGCAACATTCGTCATCTTTGCTACTTGCCATCGTCCAAACTAGCATGGAATTATTCACAATTAGTCGAGGAATTACTTAAGATCCTAGCATCAATAGAATCTCTATCTGTTCCAGAAATTATTAACAGGATAAAAGGCGAGTAATGACGAACATATTTCAGACACTTAAAACTTGAAACTGGCAAGCTAGAATTAACTGCAACAAAGCCGTTTATTGCCAATTTTAAGAGGAAATTCTGACTCGCCTCTTCTAGCTAAACATGGAATAAACAGTTTTTACACGATATAGAAAAAAATTCAATAGCTATGGGAGCAGCATCAATAAAATTGTCAAAGAATAGCCTAACAACAATGCCTTTTTCAATCAAACAGGAAGAGGGAAAAAATACAATAGTAGAAACTTATTTGACTCCTAAGATTAACTATGAATTGGCCATGAGTTTGATGCTAAATCACAAAATAAGCGGAGAAAATTTCTGGAAATATGTAATAAAAAAAGTTCATCAATTAGTAAATGATGAGCACAAAAGAATAGAAGAATTTTGGGTGTCGGATACTGATATCGACTACTTAATAAACAGGCTAAATTTTGACAAAGATGTTGCTACAGAGGGGGAAATTAATGAATAGATTATTAGAAAAAAATTGACCAGATTGGGCAAAAACTTTCTGTTGATGAAATAGATGCAGCGATCGCTATTCTTGAACAGAAGAAACAGTCCATAGAAAAAGTAATCCCTTCAGGTCAAGCAACAGATCAAAAAACATCTTCTAAAGGATATACGGAGATCAAGATGGTAAAAGGCCATCCCTACAGGTATCAAAGAGTCAAAGAACTACGACCAAAAAATTTGCCAGGCAAATCAAAATACGTTAACCGCAGTGAATATCTAGGAAAAGCTTGAGCAGTTAGGGAGCTTGTCTCCCCGATATGACGATAAGAATATCCAGTCTCCACCATCTCTAAAACTTTAGGAGTAAGGCGATCAGATTTAACATTTGTCCCTGCTCTCCGTCCTAGCTTTTTTCCCCTAGCTTTGGCAGCAGCCAACCCAGAACGTACCCGCTCTCGTATCACGTCTCGTTCAAACTCAGCGTAGGCTGCCATGAGAGAAGCGTGTAATTTACCTTGAGGGGTACTAAGGTCAAACTTCAACCCACTTTGAGCTATCAAAGAAACATTCCAGCCCATCAACTCCTGCAAGGTATGAATCAAATCTAAAGTGCTACGCCCCCACCGTGTCATTTCTGTCACGAGAATCGCATCTATCTTCCGAGCTTGAGCTAATTCCATCACCTTAGTCCGCTCAACCCGATTTTTCTTGTCGGACGATCCTGAAATAGTTTCTTTCCAAATACCCACTACTTCATAATCGGTCCTGCGGGCATACTCAAGTAAATCTCGCTCTTGTCTGACACAAGACTGGTCACGAGTAGACACCCGACAATAAATAGCAACTTTCACTGTACCAGTTAAACCTATCTAAAAATAGCAACCTCTTTCCACGATTTTACCGTTACTTTTTACTGTACCAATTATATTTCAGTTTTTTTGGTACACCTATCAAAAGGTTAGGGATCTTATCTCCCTAACTTTTTGCTGTGGGCGATCGCTACCTCAACTCCCCCAAGGTTCCCCTTAATTAGTATAGATTTAATCCCCTCGGTCAGGATTGAACTGACTCCTCCCGCTAAATGCAGGTATGCCAACCTTTTGTCACTTCAAGGGGGTTGGGGGTTCTTTTTTACTTGAGAACCCAGAACAAGCAAAGTTTTTTCTATAACTGAAGAGTGCCTCTGAAACTTTGAAACAAAGCTGACGTAGTGAACCCTTCAGCGGGCACAACGGTTACTGTACACACCGCCGAATGCTAACACCTAAAAGTGTCGTACACGCATCGTACGAAATTATTGTAGCACAACTAATATCGCTTCTGTAAAGATACTCCAAACTGGTATAATATTTACAGGATTTTTATCAAGAAGAACTCTTCATTCTAAGTTACTCAACATGATTGCAAGCACAAAAATATCAGGTCAATATTTTGAAGGAAAAGCCTACCTTATTGCCAATGGTTACGATACTTTTTATTTTGAGTCCTGTTTGGGTTTTGATGATCAACTTGATATTTCTTGGAATGCTTCAAGTCCAGTCTATCGTAATGGTAAAGTATTTATCAACAATGCTTTTGCTTGGGAACTTTTAGAAGTATCAATTTCTGAATTTACTTTAATTGAACTCGTAACAACACGCCAAGCAAATCTTCAAGGATTTAGGAGGTTCAGAATACATAAAATTTGTCAGTTCTATGAGAGATAAATACCATCTGGACAGAAGCCCTCATAATGATATCCCATCTAATTATTAATCCGAATAAATTCAATCCTAGCCATAGATATGACTATTTTTATGGCTATTGACAATTTACCAATGCCATTAGTAAAGGTTGGCAAGAGCCTACAAATTCAAAAGTTTTCTGCTGAAGCTTTGATCGAAGGATTTAAAGGGAATAAAATTATTTTTGTTGATTCATTTTATAATGATACAAGGAGAGTTAAGGAAATTCTTTCTGAGAAAGAAAACCCTCACAAATCCTTTCAGTTCTCAATAGTTCTGGAACTTGAAAAATTGCCAAAAATAGAAGATATCGATATGGAGGATTATGGGATGGGCGCAAGGTCGGGGATTGGTTAACAGCAATTTTTTGACCATCAAGCCCGTCGGCGCTGTGTATGGGAATATTTACGTTCAATGAGATATAGATTACGAATCCCCCGACCGGAGCATTACACATCGGCAACCCCAACTGAACACTCTTGAATGGAAAAAAAACTCCGCTACCGATTTGAACTTGTTAAAGCTGAATATCCAGAGGCAACTTTAGAACTCTGGGCAATGGATGAACATCGTTTGGGCCTTAAACCAATTTGCCGACGAGTATGGACACCTGTGGGAGTACAACCAACTCCACAGGTGAACTGGCGAAATCAAGTGGTTCTGGGTCTACGGAGCAAGTACATCCCCAGTCAGGAGAAACATACTGGTGGCTCATGCCCTTGGTCAATATTACTGTTTTCAACCAAGTGTTGGCCGACGAGTGCTGAACATTTTGGTAACAGAAAAAATAAGCAGATGATATTAGTCCTAGATAGAGCAGGTTGGCATGAGATGTAAAAAACTGAAAATTCCACAGGGATGGCACTTGGAGTTCATAAGATCCCATACACCAGAACTACAACCAGCCGAAAGACTCTGGCCGGTAATTAATGAACCGATCTGTAATCAAACTGCAAGAAAATTTATCCGAGATGGAAGATATGGTAAATGCTCGATGTATCAACAATCGTGAAACAGCGTTCGTGAAACGTGCCGGAGGCAATCGCTCCCAAACAGGTCTCACTTCTTTTCGTTGCTGGCCTACTGATATAGAATCCGGGTAATTAGTTATCGTATTACTGAGGAGTAAGAAGTAAGGAGTAAGAAGTAAGGAGTAAGAAGTAAGGAGTAAGAAGTAAGGAGGTAGGGACGTTGCATAAGGGCGTCCGTACGGAGTAAGAAAGGAAATGAAAATGCATAAATTTTTAAATTCGTGCTTCTAGCTTAACATATTTTAGTTGAGGATTTTTGAATGCGATTACTGTCTCTATTTGTGCCGCGTCGCTTTGCTTTGATAACTCGGAGTCTGGTTTGTTTCCACTCGGTGTACCAGTCTGAGGCTTTGGGGCGGGTGCTAATCCCGTGAAAGTGTTGGCTGCTATTTCCTGAGCTGTGGACTGTTCTGTTTTTGCTGTTACTTCCGGTTCTGAGATGATTTTCTCTAACCGCTCTCGTTCTTCCGGGGATAATGATTGATGCTTTGCTGCCCTTAAATCAGATTTGTCGCAAATTATCGCTTCTCCTTCTACTAAGATTGCCCGTTTGTTTTCCCCTTGAATTAGTTCGCCGTGTAGGTAGATCCTAGATAACTGGAGTTTAGACTAAATAGTTGAAGATAAAATCAAGTAAAGAATGGAAAAAATTTAGACCATCATACGTGAAATGATTGCCAACAAAAGAATTTGACCAGTAGAGGTTAGATAAGTAATACTAATTAGTATTACTTATCGGAGCGAAAATTACTCAGCTCCTCCAAAAGATATCAATTATTCCTATAGGATTTAGTTGCTCAAGCTTCGCGTTCGCCCTTTTTCATGGGCTATATATAGTATATTTGCGTAAGTCCTGTCAAAGTCATACCCGCGAGTATACCAAACTTTAAGGTAGACGCGATCGCACCTTTTGTGAAAAATATCTGTCATGTAGCAGGGCTTTGTACTATGTTAAATACAAGAGTAGTATGTAAATACACCGCTATAGAAGTTAGATAAGTAACACTAATTCGTATTACTTGTAGGAGCGAAAATTACTCAGCTCCTCCATCTGCTTCACTGAGCTTTTTTCCCATATCTGTTGATGGTCTAGATTTTTTCCATTCTTTACTTGATTTTATCTTCAACTATTTAGTCTAAACTCCAGTCCTTTACCAATTCTTCCCAATTTATGAGACTTACCAAATTATCAAAATCTTCTTGCTCAATATATATGTCTAAACACTATGTTTGAAAAAAATCTTTTCTTCTTCTACTTTGAGTAATTTGAGAACTATTTTTTTTGAGAATTTTTTTAATCTCAGCTCTTACTAAACTTTCCCAATTTCGTAGACATTCCAAATCGCTTATAGATTGACTATCTATCACTATTGTAAAAACTAAATTATTAGAATTTTTACTCATGTTTATCTCAAAAACTAAACTTATACCAATTATAAAATTTTTCCCTAGAGTAAATGAGGAGTTTTTCAGAAATTATGCCAATTGATTTGATAAAATTATATCATTACTAATAATACTTTGATTTACTGTAAGTATTCAGCTATAGGCACAAAAACAACAAACTTTAGTTGACAACTAAAGCTAATAAAGCTGATAGCTGATAGCTAATAGCTGACCCCTGAATGCTTATAATTTCCTACTAAATTATCTAAGGCAAGTCGAACTTTGAACAATTCAAATATATCCCCAGAAATAATTACAGAAAATTCTCAATCTACAGAAAATTCTCGTAAACAAAATCAACTTCACTGGAAGCGAGCTAGAGCAAGTTTACGAAAAGCTTTAAATAGATATTCTGTCTGGCAAAATGCCGCACAAAAAACAACTAACTCTGAATTATCATCTACTATCAAAACTCAATTAGACTTATTAAAATCAAATATTGATAAGCTCGATCAAGGAGTTATTCAAATAGCTGTTTTTGGTTTAGTAAGTCGTGGTAAGTCAGCAGTTTTAAATGCTTTATTAGGTGAAAAAATATTAGAAACAGGTCCTCTTAATGGTGTAACTCAATGGCCGCGTTCGATTAGATGGAATCCCAATCTTTTTGTTAATTCTCATCAAGAAGAAGTAGTAAAAACAGATTTAATAGATACTCCAGGATTAGATGAAGTAGCAGGTCAAGTTCGTGGAGAAATGGCGAAGGAAGTTACTCGCCAAGCAGATTTAATTTTATTTGTTGTTTCTGGCGATATTACTCGCATTGAATATGATGCTTTATCTGAGTTACGAAAGGCTAAAAAGCCGTTAATTTTAGTGTTTAATAAAATTGATTTATATTCAGAAACCGAACGAGAGGAAATTTATCAAAATTTACAAAAAATTGCTGTTCATCAGTCAGGAGAATTGCAGGATATTTACTCTCCTTCAGAAGTAGTGATGGTATCAGCAGATCCAACTCCTATACCTGTAAGAATTGAATGGTCTGATGGTAAAGTGACTAATGAGTGGGAAACTCCATCTCCTCAAATAGATGAATTGCGACAAAAAATAATTACTATTTTAGAGCGGGAAGGGCGATCACTTTTAGCTTTAAATGCTTTAGTTAAAGCTAGAGAAGCTGAGGTAAATATTGCTCATCAAACTGTTAAGCTTAAACAAAATGAAGCTGATGATTTAATTTGGAATTTTGCTAAGTATAAAGCGTTAGCTGTTGCTATTAACCCTATTTCTATTATTGATGTAGTTGGAACGACGGTAATAGATTTAGCATTAATTCGCTCTTTGTCTCGTCTTTATAATTTGCCTATGACTAGCTATGAAGCAGGTAAACTTTGGAAGGTAATTATTTTTAGTGCTGGTGGTATATTGTTGGGCGATCTGGGAAGTAGTTTATTATTAGGTTTGGGAAAGGTTGATATTGTTTCTTATACAGGAGTTGCTATTACTCAAGCTTCTATTGCTGCTTATGGAACTTATGCTATTGGTAGTGCTACTAAGGTTTATTTGGAAAGGGGTTGTACTTGGGGAGATTTGGGGCAAGATATTGTTATTCAGGATATTTTAAGTCAGATGGAACCTGATACGATAATTTCTCGTTTACAACAAGAATTATTCAAGGAATAAGTAAGAAGTAAGAAGTGAGAAGCAAGGAGTAATGAGTAAGGAGTAATGAGTAATAAGTAAGGAGTAAGGAGTAATAAGTAATGAGTAATAAGTAAGGAGTAAGGAGTAAAGAGTTGTTCAACAATTAATAATTACCTCTTCTTATAAATAAGAGGATTGCCTAAAAGGAATTTTTTTGTTTTTTATCCATGAATAGAGAGTCTTTATACCTTAATTTTTCGGTAATTTTTGAAGTAAGAAGTAAGAAGGAAGAAGTTCGTACCTTATGTAAGGCAAGGAAGGAGTTAGTAAATTTTCTGGAAAATATTTTTCATTTAGTCTCAGTTTTGTTAATAACTGGACTTTAGGAAAAAACAGGTTGAAAATAAGGTCAAATCCTTATACAGCAATATTTTTACCTTAAATTAGGCGTTTTCTTGATATATCTAGGTTTTCCTGCGGAATGCTACGCAAACAGCTATTTTAAGCAAGTTCAGGTATTTCCCTTGCCAATACTGGGTTTGAAGCCATTTTCAGTGTCAAAAATCCCAAAGTCCAGATAAGACTTTGTATATTTGTAGCGATCGCCTGTTTGTTTTTAATCTCAAATATTTTTGGCAACTATCAACTTGAATTTTAATTCTTGAAGCTTAATAAATAAAGGTAAATAGGGTAGAGACTTTCTAGTTTGCAAATCTTTGCCTCACCTTCCCAGAGTCACTTTTGCCAAAAATTCAGAGATTAATCTCCCCAGAAACTTTTATTGCGTATGTCGCAACAGAGCTGAATCAGATTTTTATTTCCAATTTGCTAATCTTTACCTCAGTTTCCCAAAGTCACCTTTGCCAGAAATTTAGAGATTAGTTTTGCCAGAAATTTTTTTTATTTCCAATTTGCCAATCTTTCCCTCAGCTTCCCAGAGTCACTTTTGCCAGAAATTCAGACATGAATCTCCCCAGAAACTTTTATTGCGTATGTCGCAACAGAGCTGAATCAGATTTTTATTTCTAATTTGCTAATCTTTCCCTCAGCTTCCCAGAGTCACTGTTGCCAGAAATTCAGACATGAATCTCCCCAGAAACTTTTATTGCGTATGTCGCAACAGAGCTGAATCAGATTTTTATTTCTAATTTGCTAATCTTTCCCTCAACTTTCCAGAGTCACTGTTGCCAGAAATTTCGACATGAATCTCCCCAGAAACTTTTATTGCGTATGTCGCAACAGAGCTGAATCAGATTTTTATTTCTAATTTGCTAATCTTTCCCTCAACTTCCCAGAGTCACTGTTGGCAGAAATTCAGACATGAATCTCCCTAGAAACTTTTATTGCGTATGTCGCAACATAGCTGAATCAGATTTTTATTTCCAATTTGCCAATCTTTCCGTCAGTTTCCCAGAGTCACCTTTGCCAGAAATTTAGAGATTAGTTTTGCCAGAAATTTTTTTTATTTCCAATTTGCCAATCTTTCCGTCAGTTTCCCAGAGTCACTTTTGCCAGAAATTCAGACATGAATCTCCCCAGAAACTTTTATTGCGTATGTCGCAACAGAGCTGAATCAGATTTTTATTTCCAATTTGCTAATTTTTCCCTCAGTTTCCCAGAGTCAGTTTTGCCAAAAATTCAGACATGAATCTCCCCAGAAACTTTTATTGCGTATGTCGCAATAGAGCTGAATCAGATTTTTATTTCTAATTTGCCAATTTTTCCCTCAGTTTCCCAGAGTCACTGCCAGAAATTTCGACATGAATCTCCCCAGAAACTTTTATTGCGTATGTCGCAATAGAGCTGAATCAGATTTTTATTTCTAATTTGCCAATTTTTCCCTCAGTTTCCCAGAGTCACCTTTGCCAGAAATTTAGAGATTAGTTTTGCCAGAAATTTTTTTTATTTCCAATTTGCCAATCTTTCCCTCAGCTTCCCAGAGTCACCTTTGCCAAAAATTCAGAGATTAATCTCCCCAGAAACTTTTATTGCGTATGTCGCAACAGATCTGAATCAGATTTTTATTTCCAGTTTGCTAATTTTTGCCTCAGCTTTCCAGAGTCACCTTTGCCAAAAATTCAGAGATTAATCTCCCCAGAAACTTTTATTGCGTATGTCGCAATAGAGATGAATCAGATTTTTATTTCCAGTTTGCTAATTTTTGCCTCAGCTTTCCAGAGTCACCTTTGCCAAAAATTCAGAGATTAATCTCCCCAGAAACTTTTATTGCGTATGTCGCAACAGAGCTGAATCAGATTTTTATTTCCAGTTTGCTAATTTTTGCCTCGCCTTTCCAGAGTCACCTTTGCCAAAAATTCAGAGATTAATCTCCCCAGAAACTTTTATTGCGTATGTTGCAACAGAACTGAATCAGATTTTTATTTCCAGTTTGCTAATTTTTGCCTCGCCTTTCCAGAGTCACCTTTGCCAAAAATTCAGAGATTAATCTCCCCAGAAACTTTTATTGCGTATGTCGCAACAGAGCTGAATCAGATTTTTATTTCCAGTTTGCTAATTTTTGCCTCGCCTTCCCAGAGTCACCTTTGCCAGAAATTTAGAGATTAGTTTTGCCAGAAATTTTTTTTTATTTCCAATTTGCCAATCTTTCCCTCAGCTTCCCAGAGTCACTTTTGCCAGAAATTCAGAGATTAATCTCCCCAGAAACTTTTATTGCGTATGTCGCAACAGAGCTGAATCAGATTTTTATTTCCAGTTTGCTAATTTTTGCCTCAGCTTTCCAGAGTCACCTTTGCCAAAAATTCAGAGATTAATCTCCCCAGAAACTTTTATTGCGTATGTCGCAACACAGAGGAATCAGATTTTTATTTCCAGTTTGCTAATTTTTACCTCGCCTTCCTAGAGTCACCTTTGCCAATATTTCTTTGAACTTTCCAAAGTCACTTTTGCCAGAAATTCAGACATTAATCTTAGAGGTACTGATAACTAATAACTGATAACTGATAACTGAAATAACTCCCGCTTTAACATTTCACAATCCTTAAACCTTCTCTAAAGTGAAAAATTGTAGTTACTACCGCTATAACAAAATAAAAAATTCTAATCATCCAAAAACATAAACTCATGCTCCAAGAAATTACTCCCGGAGGAACTCCAATTAACCGCACAAACTTAGAATTAACACTCTTCTCTAATCTATCTAAATTATTAATCTGTACTTTTTTATCAGGGAGAATCGGAAATTTTGCAGTATATAAATAGAAACCATATATACCATCATTTCCTACTCTTTCATTTAAAAATGAATTAGTTAGTAATTCAGCTTGATTAAACGATAACTTGTCATTCTTCGCTACCTGTTCTACCCAGATATCATATCTCACCATTTGAGTTGTGATAAAAATTATTGGAACTAAAATTATTAATAAAATCGTGCTGACATAACGACCTAAATATTTAGGTAAAAAAACAGTTGCCAAACCAAAACCCATTCCCACTACAGCAAAAGCAATAATATTGAAAACTTCAACGATTTCTATCCCTCTTAAAAAATCACCAAAGACTATTAAACTGTATAAAAAATTGTCAGCTAATTTCACAGATATTATTTTTGCTGAAACTATCATGCTAAAAATAAATGAAGTACAAAATATGTAAATAGATAGTCTAATCAAGAAAATAAAATATATACTAATTTTTCGGATGAACATTTAGAATTAAGAATAGGGAATTAAGAATAGGGAACTAAGAATTGAAAATTAATCCATTTTCGGGGAGGGTAAATTTAGCTATGATTTTCGTGTTTATAGGGTAGGGATAGGGAATAGCTTGTTCACCAATGGATAATTAATCCATTACCAATTAATAAATAATTATCCATTATCAATTAATGAAGAACTCTGATTAAATTCTTGTCGAGCTAATTTTGTGATGTGAGCGATCGCCGAGCGATCGGGTAAAAGTTCACTTTCGAGATTTAACCATAATAAATATTCTATATTACCAGCGGGACCTTGTATGGGAGACCAAGTTAAACCAGCATATTTCCAACCTAAATTATTAGCACTAAAACATACCTGGAAAATTGCCTCAGCTTGGTCATTAGAGGAACGAACTACACCTTTTTTTCCCACTCGTTCTTTTCCTACTTCAAACTGAGGTTTTACCAACAAAATTGTCTCGCGAGGAGGAATAAGTAATTGCCATAGAGCAGGTAAAATTTTAGTAATAGAAATAAAAGAAACATCAACTACAGCCAAATTCGGATATATTTCTTTTGCATTTTCTTGTGTCTGAGAATTTAAAATTAGTGAGTCATTATATAATTCTTCAGGAGTTAAATAACGTAGATTAGTTCTCTCTTTTAAAATTACTCTAGAATCGTTACGCAACTTCCAGTCAACTTGTCCGTAACCCACATCAATACCATAAATTAATTTAGCGCCTGCTTGTAATAAACAATCTGTAAATCCTCCTGTAGATATGCCACCATCAAGACATATTCTGTCAGAAATAGAAATAGAAAAATATTCTAATGCCTTAGCAAGTTTATAGCCTCCCCTAGAAACATATAAGGATTTTTGTTTAACCTTAATATCTGCTTCGGAGTCAACTTCAGTTCCAGGTTTATCAATTATTTGTCGATTTACCATTACTTCCCCCGCTCTAATCAAAACCTGAGCTTTTTGTCGAGAAGTAGACAAATTTCGTTCTACTAATAAAATATCTAATCTTTGTTTAGGCACAAATTTTACTTATTAAAGGAAACAAGGAATAGGTATGGAGGGAAAACTCAGATATTTTTGTCATAAGTAGGAATGGAAAAATATTTTGAACCACTTCCTAGTTGATCAATTATTTTTCTATCTACTATTATTTCCCCCGCTCTAATCAAAACCAGAGTTTTTTGTCGAGAAGTAGACAAATTTATTTCTGCCAATAAAACATCTAACCTAGATTTATCCATCAATATTTACTGCTCATAAATACCAAACAATAAAATCTCTAGAAATCCAATATTTTTTTGCTGCTATAGTCATAAAAAATTTTCATTTTCTTGTTTCTAGTTTAGCAATTATTCGCCTACTTACTAAAATTTATTTACTCATCAAAACCAGAGATTTTTGTCGAAAAGTAGAGCAATTTCTTTCTACCAATCATACATATTTTCTAGGTTTCTCCACCAAGATTTACTGCTCATAAATCTCCGAGAATAAAATCTCTAGAAATCCAATATTTTTTTGCTG
>NZ_JAAHHT010000251.1 GCF_010672085.1 Okeania sp. SIO3I5 | reverse complement strand
TCTACATTCATAAAAAAGTGTATTGAAAAATACTCTTTCCTCCTGAAAAAGCCGATTCAAGACTTAAACATAACTTGTCTATTTTGTCAAGTTTTATGTTAAGAAAGATGTTTATAAAGCATAGCTTGGAAAGGGGGGAGGGGGAGCGTCGGGATGAAAGCCTGGGCCAGGATTCGGATACCTTCATAAGCTAAACGTTCATATGCCCTTGACAAGCTAGGAGCATTTTGTTATTATCAATGTCAGCACAGGGGGAGGACATCACCTCTGTCTAAACAGCGGTCAGGGTTTCCCAGACTGAAGAATCCTGCGTTGTCCATCCCCCCTAACCCCCCTTTGAAAGGGGGGAATAGAAGGGCAACGTTGGGAGTATGTCAAATCCCAATGATGAAACCTAACATCACTCGTTTAATAACAGGAACATTAAGTGCAACTATTCTATATGCTCTTGTAGGTTGTTCTTCTACAAATAATTCCTCTTCAGCACAAAGCACTTTTCAATCATCTACTCCAGAGAATACCAATATCTCACGATCTAATAATCCCCTACTATCGGACAGTAATGTTGCTGTTGCTAAAAATTTTAAAACAACAACCCTATTAGAAGGTTTAGAACGACCTTGGAGTATGGCATGGCTTCCAGATGGGGCAATGTTAATTACCGAGCGTCCGGGGAGATTGCGAATTGTTCGTAATGGAACTTTAGACCTCAATCCCATCGCCGGAGTGCCAGAAGTTTTCGCGGTTAGTCAAGGAGGTTTAATGGATGTTTCGCTGCATCCAAACTTTCAACAAAATCGCTGGGTTTATTTTACCTACTCTCATGGTACCAACCAAGCTAACCGTACCAGAGTTGCTAGAGCAACATTTGACGGGTCAAGTTTAAAAAACTGGGAGGTTATTTTTCAAGTTTCTCAAACAAAAGCACGGGGTCAACATTTTGGTTCGCGCATCGTTTGGCTACCAGATAATACCATGTTAGTAGCAATTGGAGATGGTGGTAATCCACCAAATCAACTTGATGGGGACTTGATTCGCAAACAAGCTCAGAATCTTAATTCCCATTTGGGCAAAGTTGTTCGTTTAAACGATGATGGTTCAATACCACAAGACAACCCCTTTGCTGCATCTGATAATACTGATCCAGCGATATGGAGTTACGGACATCGCAACATTCAAGGAATAACCTTAGACTCAGCTACTAATAGATTGTGGTCTACCGAACATGGTTCCAGAGGTGGTGACGAACTAAATCTTGTGGAAGCAGGAAAAAACTATGGCTGGCCATTAGTTACCCACAGTAAAGAATATACTGGAGGAGAGATTTCTGACAAGCGATCGCTACCAGGAATGATAGATCCAAAAGTAGTTTGGACTCCGGCGATCGCTCCTTCAGGATTAGCATTCTACTCTGGTAAACGCTTTCAAGTATGGGAGGGAGATTTGTTTGCAGGAGGTTTAGTCTCTCGCGATGTTCGTCGTATTGATTTGGATGCAAACGGCAATGTTGTAAGAGAAGAATCTATTCCTATCGGTAGGAGAGTGCGCGATGTACGTCAAAGTCCTGATGGAAGACTGTACGTTTTGACAGATGAGCAAAATGGTCAACTGATAAGCATTGAACCTACAAATTAAAATCAACAGGACTTATACCAATTTGATAAATGTTTGCGGCTTTGTTGTAATAGCCATAGAACATCCGTTCCGCTTTTCGGTTCTCCCCGACATGAAAGGTGAACCTAGTGGCAGCTATATCACCCTATTTCTATAGATTGATGCTTTATTCATTTGTTGGCCAATAAATGAATGACTAAAAGCCTTTGCAGGTATAAGTTTCAGCCTTTTTTGTCAAATTTATTTATTGGACAATAGTTGTAGAAGTATGAAGTACATATGCTTGGATCTTGTGCGGTAGCTATATGTTCACGACTTACGCAAAGACACTATATCTAGTAGAGGCGAATGGAAGAAAGCCCTCTACAGATAGCGTATTGTCTAAGAATTTGCGTAAGTTCTGATGTTTTCATACAACAAAGCCAATGTTTGCTACAAATATCTCGTTTTTTTAAGGAGTAAGCAGTAAGGAGTAAGGAAGGAGTAATGAGTTAGGAGTAATGAGTTAGGAGTTAGGAGTAATGAGTTGGGAGTCAAATAGGAATAGCTTAAACGCCATTCTTAGTTCATAACTTATTGAATTCGTCAAAAAAACATCTCAATCAGCAAGTTTTTTTATCGCCCTTATTATTTGTAACATTCTTTTTTCACGCTTGGTATTACGCAAAACCACCATATATAGTAGGGGTTAACGGCTGTTAACCCCTCTTTTCATTATGACGTGAGGTCATCAATCTGAAAAGCACTGTATTATACTATGTGCAATTAACCGGATTTGAGATCAGGAGTCAGGAGTCGCATGGGAATGGCTTCAATTAGGTTGCATGCTTAGTATAACTTACAAGACTTACGCAAATTTTTAGATAACACGCTATTCCTAGGAGGGCGAATGCCATTCGCCCCTACATATGGTGTATGTTTTCATATTTTGCGTAAGTCCTGACTTAAATATTTAATCTCCCCTACTCCCCTACTCCCCATCTAGGGTAAATATTTTTGCACGACGCTCCAACCTGTCAAAGATACTGTCGCAAAACTAAATAACAGAATAATATTAGTCGTGATATGAAGCGATCGCGCCCAAAGTTGTTTGGAATTAATTTGAGTCGCACTCCAGGCGGAAACTAACACCAATGTCACAACAGTTAAACCAGCAGGTAAATGAACAGAATGCCCTAAGTCACCATAATAACCAATAGTTCCCACTAAACCAATTGCCAGTAACAAAATTACTAAAAGTACCATTGTTCCCCCAATAATATAATGAAAAGGTCGCAACCATTGAGGCCGTTTTTGTTTGTTATGGCGGGCAAAAAACATCCAACCGCCAGTCACTGCTAATAATGAGTAAGCAAAAAGGGAAAGACCCATAGACCAAGCTGCTATTTTCCACAGCCACAAAAAAGAAGGTAAATTCATATATAATTAGTTTTGATTATATTTGGACTTTAAAGCAGTTTTCATTGGCAAGTCTATACAATTTTTGTAGTTTTTGCTATGTGTTCCATCTCACGGAAAACTGCGATAACTTTATATTATCAGGCGATAGTGCTACGGACTGCTTCGCGATCGCTCTTGTCTGACTGGTGCGTTACTAAGCGCGCTTTTCATGTCCGCTCTTAGCGGAAACACACCCTACCAATAGCGTTCATGCGTAAGTCCTAATTTATTTTTGCGAAATAAATTTAATTAATTATACAAACTAATATTATTTTTGGTTAAACAATTATAAATAATTAGGATAATTAGGAATAATTCAGGAGCAGAGCAAAAACGATCTAATTAATACATTTCCTAGTTAAATACTTAATATAGGTGGGGAAAGTTTGTCAATCACTAATTAAGTAAACATGAGATAACATCTACAACAAATCAATATCCTTTAATACCAAGAATTATTCAACTTTTCCTTGAGTTTTTTACGCGCTTTAATAGCAGATGCAAAGTCTGGTTTAATTTCAATTGCTTTGTCTAAAGCCGCGATCGCTTCCTCATATTTCTCCATTTTTTCTAACGCCCAACCTAAATTAGACCAAGCGATCGGATCTTGAGAATTAATAGCGATCGCTTGATCCAGAGAAGTTACTGCTTCATCATAACGCTTTAACTTAGTCAAAGCAATACCACGACTACCCCAAGATTGAAAATCATCAGCATTAAGTTTAATCGCTTCATCAAAAGCAGCTATAGCTTCTTGACTCCTTCCCAACCGCATTAAAGCAAAACCTTGATCCCGCCAAGCTGGTGCAAAACTAGGATCGATATCTATCGCTTTTTGGTAAGAAGCAACCGCCTCCTCATATCGTTGTAAACCATCAGCAAGAAAACTACCTTGATTATGCCAAGCAATGTGGTACTTTGGCCTACTTGCAGTCGCTTTTTTATAAGCATCTAGAGCTTCCTCAAAGCGTTGTAAGAAAAATAAAGTATTACCCTTTCCCATAGAAGCACGATAAAAATCTGGGTTTAATTCTAAAGCTTGTTCATAAGAAGCTAATGCTTTTTGATGACGCTGTAGTTTACTCAATACTTGGCCTCGATCAACCATTGCTGCTAAATCTTCTGGGTTATCTCTAATTTGTCGTTCGAGTAAAGCGAGTGCTTCTTCAAAAGCTTTTCTGGCATCAAGATCGCGTTTTAAATACTCCAAAGCTATACCTTTATTCTCCCAAGATTGAGGTCTGATCGGATCGATAGCAATCGCTTGATTAATAGCTTTTAATGCTTCTTCAAACTGGCCTATACTAATCAATGCTATTCCTTTACCATTCCAAGCTTTGAAATTATTTGCAGATATCTCAATGGCTTTTTGATAAGCTTCTAAAGATTGTTGATAACGCTCTAATTTATTTAAAGCTAAACCTCTACCATTCCAAGCTAAATCAAAATCTTGCTTATTTTCTATTGCTTTGGTGTAGGCAACTAAAGCTGCTTGATAGCGCTGCAACTCCAACAATACATCCCCATTATTTTTTAAAACATTCGAGTCATTTGGTTTGATTTTTATAGCTTCTGCACAGAAACTTTCTGCTATTTCCGGTTGCTCTACTTCAATCCACTTATTACATTTATTAAGTAGGTAAATAAATTTAATTTCAGACCAAAAAACTATCCCACCAACTATAACCATCACTCCAAAAGAAATCAAAGAAAACGGTAACAAACGAAAGGAACGTTTCTTCCTAACAGATGTCTTGGCATCATAATTAATAGAGGGTGACGGAGTAAAATTAGCAGCCGAATTTTCTGGATAAATATTCTCATTATTTGTTTCAGTAAACTCTTGATTTTGAACATTAATATCCGGTTCTAAATTGGCAGAGTTTTCTGTCGCTATTTCTGTCGAATTATAAATTTCTGGTTCCACAGAAATAGGACTTTCCGGCTCTATCAAAAATTCAGTTTGACTACCAATATTCCAGAGGTCATTCAGAACTTGATCTGCACTTTGATAACGAGCGCGAAAATAGGGATTTACCATCCTATTAATAATAACAGCAAACTCATTACTTACCTCAGTATAATGCCGCCATCCCAAATCCCCAGTTTTTGGATCTCGACCTATTTCCGCTGGAAATAAACCTGTTAAAGCATGAACAACTGTCATGCCCAAAGCATATAAATCATTACTAGGATTAGGATTCCTTGTATATTGTTCCTTGGGCATATAACCATGAGTACCCACAAAACGAGTAATTATCAATTGCTTTTGCTCATTTAAATTCACAGAAGAAAGTTGTTTAAGCGAGCCAAAATCAATTAAGATAATTTTCCCATCAGAACGCCTAATTAAATTAGAAGGTTTAATATCTAAATGGAGTACCTGGCGATGAACAAATGTCAGAATTTGCAGTACATCTTCTAACAATTTTTTAGCTTCAGATTCGGTAAATTTACCTCGATCTATTTCATAATTTAAGCTATTGCCTTCAACATATTCTTGAACCAAATAAAACTCTTGATTTTCCTGAAATTCATCTAAGATTGCTGGAATTTGGTCATGTACTCCTTGGTTGTAGATAATTTGTGCTTCTTCCTCAAATAATTTTTTTACTTCCTGTAATAGTAAAGGATTTTTTGACTTAGGCTTAATCTGCTTAATTACACATAGAGAATTATCAAGTTTTTGTTGATCTTGAACTAAATAAGTTTGACCATAATCTCCTTCTCCCAACAGTCGAATAATTTTGTAGTGCTTATTAAGAATAGTTCCTATTCTTTGTGAAGTTTGTATATTTTTATAGAGTTCCTCTAAATCATTCAGAACTTCTGTAGCAGACTGGTAACGTTCTTCATATTGATTGCAAACCATCTTATCCAAAATATCCGCCAACTCATCCTCTACTGCTGCTAGTTCTCGCCATAAAATCTCATTAGTTTTGCTATGACGTAGCAAATCTATGGGGGCAACACCTGTTAAAGCTTGAATAGCTGTTATTCCCAAAGCGTAAATATCGCTATTTATTTTGGGTTTTCCTCCCAAATGTTCCACTGACATATAACCTGGTGTACCCAACACAGAAGCTTGTACTTCTCCCTCTGAAGATAACACCAAAGTTTCAATTTCTTTAATTGCTCCAAAGTCAGTAATTACTATTTTATTGTCTGATTTACGTCTGATTAAATTGGAGGGTTTAATATCGCGATGAATTACATCCTGGCGATGGATGTATTCTAATGCTTCTAAGGTATCGTAAAGCAACATAATTAGTTGACTTTGAGAAACTTGTTTACCATCAGTAATTTCCATCCCTAAATCATGGCCCTCAATAAATTCATAGACTAAATAAAACTTTTGGTCTTCCTCAAAATGATCCAAAATTTGGGGAATTTGTTCATGGTTGCCCAACTGTTTTAAACTTGTCACTTCTTTTTCAAAGCGACATCGTGCTGCTTCTAAAATAGAAGGGTCGGAGGTACTAGGTTGAAATTGTTTGACTATACACAGAGACTTATTAACTGCCTGCTGATTTTCAGCTAGATAAGTTTTACCAAATGGTCCTTTTTTTAAGTCTTGGATAACAGTATATGTTTTTCTAAGAGTCTGAACTTGCTCCATCATCTTTCAATTTGAAAGTAGAAACTACTCTCTCAAGTTTAAACCCATATTCCAATTATTTTGTAGCAGAAATGATTATATTTTTACAAATTGCCTTAACTTGACAACTGGGAACAGAGGTTTAGAGTAGTCTGCGTTCAAATAAGTCATTAATTATTGCTTCAGATCGATAATTTACCGAAAAATTGCGTTTAAAGCCTCGCCAAGTGTTTAAAGTCTTGAATTAAGCTTTTATTTTTGTTTTACAAAAAAATTAAGATATAAAGCCTCTCCTTTCAAGAAGAAAAAGCAGTCATTTTATGTCAGATATTAGCCGAAAAAGCAATATACAATCGACTAAGAGAACAAAAAAATTCTTTTTAACCAATCCTTCTATTATAGAAAAGGTAATTATTAATTGTTAATTGTTAATTATTAATTATTGAACGATCTACTATAGTTGGGATACCACACTTACATGGAATAGGCTGTAATTTCCAGTTCAACTATTAGTAAATCAAACAATAATTCATTTTTTTCGATCCAACCAAACTATTCTAACTATTTCTTTTGCGTTTCCCGACAAGTTGAGCTGCAAATATCCCACCGAGAAAACCAAATAAGTGTGCCTCCCAAGATACACCAGGATCGGAAGGTAAAATACCCCAAATTAAACCACTATAGAGAAAACCAGCAGTTAAGGCAAATAGAACTGATAAAATGCTAAAGTCAAATAAACTTCGCAGTAACAAAAAACCGAAATAACCAAAAATTAATCCACTAGCACCGATATGAATAGAATCTGGTGAACCAAAACACCAAATACCTAAACCACTAACAATTATAGTAACAATACTCACAAATAAAAAATCACCAAATCCCCGTAACATGATTAGCCAACCGAGAGTAATTAGTGGCACAATATTAGCTGTTAAGTGAGCATAACTACCATGCAAAAATGGAGCAAAAAAAATACCACTAATTCCCACAGAACTTTGAGGATGAATTCCGTAATAATTCAGTTTTCCTGCTAAAAGTTCGGCATTAATAATTTGAACAATCCAAAGAATAGCGATAATACTTCCCAAAATTGTTACCTGGGTATTCAGTTTTTCTAATAATTTGTTCATTGGTTTTAAGTTATAGTTGCTCCCTACGATTTTAAACTATTATATAAACATTCAGCTATTAGCTGTCAGCTATTAGCCATCAGACTCTGCCTTTAGGGACTGTTTGAGAAGTATTGGATAGAACCGATTACAGCGCTTTTCAGATTGATGAACCACATCGTCACAAGCAAAACCCCGTAGGGACGTTCCATGGAACGTCCCTACTGTGGCTGTAATCCGCGCAAACCTAACCCCCCTGCCCACAAAAATCCCCCCTGCCCCCCTTTGAAAGGGGGAAAATCCCCCCTGCCCCCCTTTGAAAGGGGGAAAATCCCCCCTGCCCCCCTTTGAAAGGGGGAAAATCCCCCCTGCCCCCCTTTGAAAGGGGGAAAATCCCCCCTGCCCCCCTTTCAAAGGGGGGGATAGGGAAGGGGGGTTTCAAAGCCTCTCTCCTCGCAGGAGAGAGGTTTGGAGAGAGGTTTTTATAAGTTTACAAACAGCTTCTCAGGAACTACCGAAAAATCATTACTTGTTTACCACTAGCAAATTTTGATGCCATAGTGGAACTAGAAATATTTTTCAAAAATTAATACTTTTTAGTAGTATCGGTATAAAAAAGCCTAGAAACCGGGTTTGTTTGAAATGCCCCACTATACTAACATCTACACTCTGACAAACCCGGTTTCTCATAACACTCCAGTAGAATTCTCAAACCTTTTTGCACTGCTACCTGGTAAATTGAGTGTGATTTCAACTGTCATTTTTGAGTTACAGCAGTTTCCGAAGTTACGAGGTACATTTACGATCCCCCTAAATCCCCCTTAAAAAGGGGGACTTTTTGTTGACTCCTCCCCTTCTTAAGCGGTTCCCCCCTTATCAAGGGGGGTTAGGGGGGATCTAAAACTGTACCTCATAGCAACGGGAAACGCTTTCAATAATGGATAATGGATAATGGATAGCGGTTCCCCCCTTATCAAGGGGGGTTAGGGGGGATCTAAAACTGTACCTCATAGCAACGGGAAACGCTTTCAATAATGGATAATGGATAATGGATAGCGGTTCCCCCCTTATCAAGGGGGGTTAGGGGGGATCTAAAACTGTACCTCATAGCAACGGGAAACGCTGTAAATTATGACTTCTAACTTCTGACTTCGTTAATAGCGATCGCTCTCACCATTATCTTGCGCGACTCTCTCCTGAATTGCCTGTTCCATAATACGGATATTTTCTGGAATGGGTACACCTTCTTCAGTACAAACAGGAGGATATCGTTTAACTTCGACTCCTGGTGGTATACGAAATAGCGATCGAATTGCTTCGATATCGTCTCGGTGTTGTAAAACGTAAGCTTTTAATTCAGCTTTAGTCATTTCTTCAAAATTAGGCTTCATAAAAAATACCATTCTCCACTGGGAGGAATCATAATTTGGATATTGTCACCTGCCAGAATAAAGATATTTCCTAATCTTTCATCAAAACGAAATAGGTGAATATCTTTGTAACTATTAGACAACATTTGACAAACTCTCAGGCACGCTTGAGCTTGTTTATTGGTTGGGTTAATTGGTTTATCCTCACTCAACATTGAATTAATTCTAGCTAGGTTGTGCCACAAAACCCAATACTAGCTCAACAAATTTTATTCTAGCAGGACTTACGCAACAAACGAAATTATACACCATCAGTAGGGGCGAATGGCATTCGCCCTTACTAGATATGCTGGTTCTGCGTAAGTCCTGTCTAGCTTAGAAATTACATTTGTAGATAACAATAGTAATCAAGCATGAATCAAAACCCAGAAACATCTCACTCTCGTTGCATTTCCAAAACGTTGAGCTGATTCGACAATGCTTTCTGCTAAATTGAGTGTGATTTCAACTGTCATTTTTGGGTTAACTTCTGACTTCTGACTTCTAACTTCTGACTTCGTTAATAGCGATCGCTCTCACCATTATCTAGCGCCACTCTTTCCTGAATTGCCTGTTCCATAATACGGATATTTTCTGGAATGGGTACACCATCTTCTGTACAAACAGGAGGATATCGTTTAAGTTCCACTCCTGGAGGAATACGAAATAGCGATCGAATTGCTTTGATATCGTCTCGGTGTTGTAAAACGTAAGCTTTTAACTCAGCTTTAGTCATTTCTGCAAAATGTGGAATGGGCCTCTGGCCCGTTCATAAAAAATACCATTCTCCACTGGGAAGAATCATAATTTGGATCAGGTAATTGAGAGTTTAATGCTAAAAATTAAACAAGTGATAACTGATAACTGAAATAATCCTACTCCTTTACTAAACTAAAATCTAAATCAGAGCAAGATGAACCTGGAGATTCAACAACTTTAACAAGAATTGTTTCACGAATAATTTCACCGTCTGGATTAAAGCTAAGTTCTTGTTCAGAAGACGTTTCTTCAGGTGGCACCTTGACTTCTTTAAGTTCTTCCAAAACTTTAGCTCTAGTAGGATTCTCGCCAGAATTAGATAAAGCATAAATAAAAGCCTTTGCTGCATCATAACTGGTAGCAGCACGCCAGTCAACCGCCCCCCCCCACTGCTTTTCTGCTTTAGCTAAAAATTTTTGTACATTCTCTAATTCTTTATGCCACGGCATCGCCAAAATCAAACCTTTAACTGCTTCCTTGCCTTTGTTTAAGGTATCGCAATTATATAGCGTACTAGGATCAAACAATCTTAATCTTTGCCCTTCTGGCAATTCGTAATTAGCTTGGGCAATCTTAATTGCCAGGTCAATTGTTCCTATATTTGGGAATAGCATAGCTGCTTGAAACCCATTATCTACAGCCTTTTTAACTGCTTCTTTCGCGTCAAAAGGTTCCCTTAAATCTTCAAATTTAACCTGCTTGCCAGGGTTTAAAAGGGGAAAATAGTAATCAAAGTGCTCCTTTATATTTCGACTAAATGAATTCTGCTCGTTATAAAAAACCATAACTTTTTCTATTTCTAGATCTGAATTTTGAAGATACTCAGCTAGCTTTTTACTGAATACCGAGTTGTCAACAATCGTTCTAAAGAAAACGTCTCCTTTCAATTCCGTACTTGTGCTACTGGAAGTAATCATAGCTAAACCTTTTTGTTCATATACTTCTAATGCAGCTTTACTAACACTGCTATCATTATGCCCTATTACACCTAATATATCTTTGTTTTTAACTATTTCTCGCGCTACTTTAGGAGATATTGTTTTATCGTTGCTATCATTGGCAATTACAACTTCGAGTAATCTAATATTTGTGTTTGGTGAAGGAGAATTATTTTGTAACTCAGTTTCGTTATATTCATTTTGTGCCTGAGCAACACCTCGCAAAACTGATTTAGCTCTTTTACTATTCTTATCTGCTGGTACAGCTACAGCTATTGTTAGAGGATTACCATAGCTACGAGCCAGAGAATTGTTATAGTAAATCAAAGGTTCTGGTTCATTGCGATAATCGTCTGCCAGTTTTTCAACTCTAAGTTTTTTATATGTAAATTTTTCAAAACAATTAGCTGCTTTGTCATAATTCTTCTGTTGGAATTCCTGATTACAAGTTGAAATCTTCCTCTTATAATCTTCGTTTTTGCTCTCATCAAATACTGTCTTTTCACCACTACTAAACCTTTTTTTCTTCTCTTCAGATGATAATGTTGGCTCTGGTATAAGTATATTAATTTTTGATTCCAAAAATATTCCTATTCCAATCATTAGAGGGACTGCCAAAGCTGCTGCTGAAATTACAAAAGGAGTTGGAATCTTTATCGGTTTTTCCTTAGCTTTAAGGTATTCAAGTTTATCTTGAGCTTCTGTATTATTAGGATCAATTTTTAATACTTTTTGATAGATATTTTTGACTGAGCTTAAATTTCCCTTAAATGAACGATTATTTTGGAAAAAATTATTACCATGACCAAGTAATGATTCTATATAACCTTTTTTCGCACGTTGTGGATTAATTCTGTAAGCTCGCTCATACAGTTTGGATGCTTCCTGATATTTTTGACTTTTTCGATATGCTTCAGCCAAACGGAATAAAGCACTAAAATGGTTAGGATTAAGTTCTAAAGCCTTATGATAGTGATACAACTCATCATCTGGATTCCCCCGGTTCTGCCATATATTAGCTCTTTCGTAGTAATAACTAGCTTCATCATCAAGTTTTTCTAGTTCCCATATCTCTGACTGTAGTGGATAATATTTGATTAACCAACGACGAACAAACTCAACTGTAACTCTATGACCATCTGCATCTAAAAATTCATTGTCAATTAAAGTTTGTTGTGCCTGCCGTAGTTGCTCTATTTTAACTCCAAAGCTTTCTAGCAGCTTTAAAGGGTTTTCTGGGAGTGACTGATTTTTTTGCCTAGCTCTCTGTTGAGCTTCTGCTGCTGCTGAGAATACAACTCTTTCTGAAATCAATAATCCCTCCCGAAACCAAATTAACCCTGCTTCACTCAACTCGATAGCATCCTCTATAACTTTGCCTACATCACTTTCCATAATCTGATCTTTTTCCTGTTCCCGTGCTTGTGCAAACAGGGCATAGCATATAGCTTGTGTAAAGTAGGGATGTCCTGCTGAAAGCCTGAAAATTTTCTCTATTGCTTTGTTAGTGTATCGCAGAGATCCTGTAGTAGGTCTTGTAATCAACCTTTGGATACTGAACTCATCTAGTAGTCCTATTCTCAGGTGAGGAGCATCCCTAAACAATTCCAGAAGTTTTGGCATATCACTTAGTCGCCTTCCCACAACAGGAATAATAAAAAGTTGCTTCTCCTGAGACACCATTAGTCTTAAGTATTTAAAGAAATCTTCAAATCCTGAGTCATCATTGTTGCTGTCTAACACATCAAACTCATCCAACAATAATACTAAATTTCTATTACCCAATATCTGGAATATCGGATGTAATAATGCTCTGAATTTATTTGCATCTTGTTCTAAATCTTGAATTAAAGTTAAATCAATTGTATTTATATCTATTTCCAGTTGCTCACAAATTTCTTGAGCAAGATGATGAATAATTTGATTGAGAGACCATTGGCCTTGAGCTTGAAAATCTAACAGAATAACAACAAACTTATTATTATCCAAATTTACCTTTTGAGGGATTTGCTGTAATACAGAGGATTTACCTATACGTCTTTGACCATGCAGCAGAATAACTCGTTGATTATTATTCAAATTGTCTTCAATAAAGCGAAACAAACTGTCTCGGCCAAAAAACAATTCTGGTTCATCAATAGAGCGACCAATAATATAAGGATTTCGCCTATTTCTTCTTGGAGATGTCATATTAATTATTAGTTTTAGTCGCAATTATATTTTTACTATTATAGCAGTCGCTATTATTAAGAAATCATTAGCGGTCAAAAACTGTAGGGGTTTGGTTTCCAAATCCCTTGAAACTTGGGTTTGGAGACCAAACCCCTACAATAAAATCTTACCGAAAAATTTTGGTTTAAAGCTTCCCCTTTTAAGGAGATAATAAATAAAAATTTTCATAATTACTCAACCCTATTCTTTTCAAGGAGAGGTAATTATTAATTATTAATTATAGCAATTCCCAAGAAGCGTGAGGTACAAAATTCCTTGGTTTTAGGGAACAGGGAACACTTAACTGGGAACAGGGAATAGGGAATAGGAAACAGGGA
>NZ_JAAHHT010000250.1 GCF_010672085.1 Okeania sp. SIO3I5 | reverse complement strand
AGGAAACCCTAAACCATTTCTTGAGTGTGTCTTACATTCTGTTGGCGAAGCCTTTCCGCAGGAAATGGAGACCTCAGAATTACACACTCGCTTTTTAAGCGTGGCATGGGATACAGACGATATACCGAATCAAGCTAGTATCAATCCAAACCTTAAATGGAAAGATATCAACTGGAGACGGGTTGAGAAGAATGTATTTAAGTTGCAAAAGTTAATTTACAAAGCATCCAGCCGTGGCGAAATCCGCAAGATGCGTAAATACCAACGACTTCTGAGCAAAAGTTATTACGCAAGGTTGCTAGCTGTTAGGCGCGTGAGTCAGGATAACCAAGGTAAGAAAACTGCGGGTGTAGATAGAATAAAAAATCTACCTTCTATGCAGCGACTCAACTTGGTTGATATATTAAACACGCGATACCTCAAAGCAAGTATGACCCGTAGAGTCTGGATACCAAAACCAGGGAGGGATGAAAAACGTCCGTTAGGCATCCCCACTATGTATGATAGAGCGTTACAAGCCTTGGTTAAGTTGGGTATGGAACCAGAATGGGAAGCGCGTTTTGAACCTAATAGCTATGGTTTTAGACCAGGACGGTCAACATACGATGCCATCGAAGCCATCTATCTTAGCATCAAACAAAAGCCAAAGTATGTGTTAGATGCTGATATATCAAAATGTTTTGATCGAATTAACCATGATGCACTATTGGGAAAAGTCGGCCAATCACCTTACAGACGGTTAATCAAACAATGGTTAAAGTCTGGGGTGTTTGACAATAAACAATTCTCAAACAGTGTGGAAGGTACACCACAGGGAGGGGTAATCAGTCCCCTACTAGTAAACATCGCCCTGCACGGTATGGAAGAAAGGCTTATGGAATTTGCCAAAACCCTAGACATGAAGAGACCCAGTGGTCACCAAATATGTGAGCGGGACAAGATACGAAGTCTTTCTCTGATACGCTATGCTGATGACTTCGTTATCCTACACGAAGATATCAAAGTAGTGTTACAAGCCAAAACCGTAATACAGGAATGGTTAAACCAGGTAGGATTAGAACTAAAACCAGAAAAAACTAAAATTGCCCACACCCTGGAAGAATATGAAGGTAATAAACCCGGATTTGACTTCCTAGGATTCACAATCAGGCAATGGAAAGTTAAGTCAACCGAACAAGGATTTAAAACGCTGATTCAACCATCTTCCAAGAGTATTAAAACTCATTATCGGAAACTGGCGGATATATTTGACAAATATAAAACCGCCTCTACAGAAGCTCTTATAGCTAAAATAAACCCCGTAATAAGAGGATGGGCTAACTACTTTTCCACCGTAGTCAGTAAAGAAGTATTCAGAAAAATGGATATGCTTTTATGGAAAAGGTTATGGAGATGGACAAGTAGAAGGCATCCAAACAAGTCAGTTAAATGGATTAAAGATAAGTATTTCCCTCGCTGCAAAGGAACCCGTAACTGGGTACTTAACGACGGCGAATATATACTAAACCTACACGCAGATGTCCCTATCTTAAGGCACGTCAAGGTGAAAGGTATTAAATCCCCTTATGACGGTGATTGGACTTATTGGAGTAATAGAATTGGCAAATATCCGGGCGTAAGGAAAGAAGTCACAACGCTGTTAAAGCGTCAAAAGAATAAATGCGCATTTTGTGGACTAACCTTTAGTCCGTCTGACCTTATGGAAGTTGACCATATAAAACCAAGGTCTAAAGGTGGTGACAACACTTATAGAAATAAACAATTGTTGCACCGACATTGCCACGACAGTAAAACTGCCTTTCAATAATGAATAATGAACAATTAATAATGAACAATTAATTTGTTTTTAATTATTAATTATTAATTATTAATTATTAATTAAGGCAAGGATGTACCTATGACAAAGGGCGTTTAAGAGAGGAGCCGTGATGAGGTGAAAGTCTCACGTCCGGTTCTGAAGACGAGTCGGTTTGGTAACAAACTGGCTTAGTTTAACAATATTCTTGTAAGACAACGTGGTAGCAAGTTCCATGCAGGTAATAATGTTGGTGTCGGTAGTGACTATACTTTATTTGCTTTAGTTGAAGGTGTAGTTACATTTGAAAGAAAAGGTAAAAGTCGGAAAAAAGTTAGCGTTTATCCTGTAGCTCAAGAAGCTAATGTTGCTGTAGCTGAAGCTTAATTTCAGTTATCAGTTATCAATACCTCTGGCGCTCACTATTGCAATTGAAACTTTTGTAGGGATGTTCTATAGAACATCCCTACATTTTTTTTTCAGATCTATTGCTATTTCATATTTACAGCAGTTTTCATTTCGGTAGACCACAGTAGGGACGTTCCATGGAACGTCCCTACAAGGTTTTGGTTGTGTCGGTGTGGTTCATAAATCTGAAAAGCGCTGTAATAACTATTCATATTCATAAGTTAAGATTATCTTTTATAATAAATATATAAATATATATTTATGTACATATCTCTTTACAAAGATTTACAGAATTTAGTATAAATATAAAATAATATTAAAAAAACACAGGTAAGTATTTATTCTCACTGTTATTATGGCAACTCAATTCCCCTGGCTAACCACTATAGTCCTATTGCCCCTTCTGGCAGCTCTACTCATCCCATTCATACCCGATAAAGACGGAAAAACTATGAGATGGTATGCCCTTGGCGTAGGTATTACAGACTTTGCCTTAATGTGTTACGCTTTCTGGAACCACTACAATGCCAGCGACTCTGGTTTTCAACTGGTAGAAAAATATGTTTGGGTCCCTCAAATAGGTTTAAGTTGGGCACTATCAGTAGACGGTTTATCTATGCCACTGGTACTCTTAGCTGGCCTAGTAACAACACTTTCAATGTTCGCGGCGTGGCAAGTAGACTACAAACCGCGTCTTTTTTATTTCTTGATGCTGGTTCTATACTCTGCCCAGATAGGGGTATTTGTTGCTCAAGACATAATGTTACTTTTCATTATGTGGGAACTAGAATTAGTTCCCGTGTACCTACTCATATCAATCTGGGGTGGTAAAAAGCGTCGCTACGCTGCAACAAAATTCTTGCTCTACACAGCAGCAGCTTCTATATTTATTCTAGTGGCAGCTTTGGGAATGGCCTTCTACGGTGGCGGCAATATTACCTTTGACATGGTGGAACTAGGTCTGAAAGATTATCCACTAGGTGTTGAACTTCTACTATATGCAGGATTACTTATCACTTTTGGTGTTAAGTTAGCGGTTTTCCCTCTACATACATGGCTACCTGATGCTCACGGCGAAGCTTCTGCACCTGTCTCTATGGTTCTTGCTGGTGTATTGTTGAAGATGGGTGGATATGGATTGATTCGCCTCAACTTAGAAATGCTTTCTGATGCCCATGTTTACTTTGCTCCTGTTCTGGCAATTTTGGGTGTAGTTAATATTGTTTATGGTGGCTTAAATTCTTTTGGTCAATCTAACATGAAGCGCCGTTTGGCCTACTCTTCTGTTGCTCACATGGGTTTTGTGTTGTTAGGTATTGCTTCCTTTACTGACTTGGGAGTAAGTGGCGCTCTACTACAGATGATTTCTCACGGTTTAATTGCTGCAGTATTATTCTTCCTCGCAGGTGTAACTTACGATCGCCTCCACACTCTGGCATTAGACGAAATGGGTGGTATTGGGCAAGTAATGCCAAAGGTATTTGCTCTATTCACAATTAGTGCAATGGCATCTTTAGCTCTTCCAGGAATGAGCGGTTTTGCTAGCGAACTGATGGTATTTGTGGGATTAACTAGCAGCGATGTTTACAGCTCTGCTTTCCGTACTGTGACAGTTTTCTTAGCAGCAGTAGGTTTGATATTGACTCCTATTTATCTACTTTCCATGTTGCGTCAAATGTTCTACAGCACTGGCCAAGCACCAGCTTGTTTGCTGAAGGATACTCCTTATGAAAATGAGATTTTAGATGAAGCGGTTTGCTTTGGTACTAGCTGTGTCTTACCTGCAAAAGCTGTTTATACTGATGCTAGACCAAGAGAAGTGGCGATCGCTGCTTGTTTCTTAGCTTTGATTATCGGAATTGGTTTATATCCTAAGATTGCAACTGGAATGTATGATGTAAAGACAGTGGCAGTAAATACTCAAGTACGTCAATCATACACTTTTGCTAAGTCTAATCCTCAACTATTTGCTAAAGGATTTTTATTCCCCAGAATTCCTGAATCTGAAGTATTATCTATTTCTGGAGTTTTTGAGTAATATAGCGATCGACTTTTAATAATCAACACCACTTTTTTTAACAACTGCCTTTTAGATTAGTTTAAAAATATATACCACTGTAGGGACGTTCCATGGAACGTCCCTACAATTTTTTGATTGTGACAAGGATTTCAATTTCACGGAAGTCAAAAGTATAGCGCTACGCTCTACGGAACAGGGAACAGGAGATATTATAGAGCTACTAAAGGGAATAGGGAACAGGGAACAGGAGACTCTTAAAGGGTTTCAGGATTTATAAATGTCCGCGCCCAATATTCGACTGCTATAAACCCACCCCTAACCCAACCCACCCCCAACCCCTCCTCCAAGGCGAGCAGGAGGGGAATTAGGGGCAAATGGCCATTTGCCAGTATAAAAGTTATAGCGCTACGCGAAGCGTGAATAGGGAATAGGGAATAGGGAATAGTGAACTGTCAAAGGCTTTTCCTACGGAATGCTCCGCAAACAGGATTTAGAAATGTCCTAACCTTAATGCGTAGTGCTATAAAAGTAAGATATTATAAGCTCAAAACTTTGATGCGCTCAGTATAACATAAGTAGTTGACTATAAGTTTATGAAATTGGTATAACACTTTTTTTGTAGTGCTATAGTTAGATATTTAGAGAGATTGCTAGATTTGTTTAACTAAAAACTAAAAACTGATAACTAATAACTCACAAGGAGATTATTACTATGAATCAACTCAGCGATGATGATCAAATTCTGCTAGAGAAATTTCACCAACTTTCATCAAAACAACGCCAAAGTATCCGGGACTTTCTAGATTTTTTGCTAAGTCAAAATCCCTGGAGTAATTCGGAAAGTTTATTGGGCAAGGAAGAAGAAAAACAAATTTCTTTCTATGAAGCAACTAAAGAATTATCTGGTGCTCTTGATTTCGGCCCTGGTGACTTATCAACTAATAAGAAATATTTGGAAAATATTGGTAAATAATGAGTCAAAAAGTCATTCTAGATACAGGTGTTTTAGTAGCTTACTTGAACAAACGCGAGCAATTTCACGAATGGGCTGAAGTTGAGTTAAACAAAACTAAGCCTCCTTTATTAACTTGTGAAGCTGTAATTGTTGAGTCTTACTTTTTGCTCAAAAGCACTTATGGAGTTGTGGATCTAATTTTTTCATTATTAAGGAAAAAGCAGATAGTAATTCCTTTTTTATTAACAGATGAAATGGTAGAAGTTGAAGCGCTAATGAAACGATATGAAAACGTCCCTATGTCGTTGGCAGATGCCTGTTTGGTGAGAATGAGTGAGTTAATTCCAGGGAGTGTAGTTTTAACATTGGATAGCGATTTTTTCGGATTTATCGAAAAAATCGAAATGAAGCAATAGACTTGATTATTCCTGTTGATTTATAATGAAATTGCTCCTGGTTTTAGAGATCGAAAAATTTCAATCCTTGGTGCTTCATATTTATCTGAAGTTTTGTAGTTTTTTTATCCGCCAAAAAATAAATTTATTGGCTCATAGCAGAAGTCATCTTTAGATGACTAAGAATAACTGCTGATAGCTGATAGCTGACAACTGAATGTTTACCTAATAATTAATAACTGAAATGACTATTGAATTGAGTGAAAGAGCTAAACAATTAATTCCTAAAGCGAGAATAGTTAGCTTTAAAGGTTGGGAGGAAGTTTTCCCAACGGAAATAATTCAGCTATTTCAAATGGCTGATGATGAAGGTCGTTATCTCACAGATAGCGATTTCAACCTCCTAAAAAGTAGTTCAGCAGTACCAATTTTTTATATTGAAGCTGCTAGTTTGCTTAGAGATTGTGCAACAGAAATTGTTGATGAAGCGAGGGAAGAAGTATTAGCAAAATATCCTAATATTACGGCAGAAGGAGGAGATTTATATCCCGCAGCACGAGCTGAAGCTTGTTGGCGAGATTTTTGGCATTTTTTACGTTGTATTAGTTATGGCATTGCTGGTAATAATACAGAATTTACCAGTAAAGAAGGGCTGTATTATATGAATTTACTTTACCAAGAATTGCTTGTACCACTATCAGCAATGGTGTGTGGTTTAGAAGCTATTAAAACGGCTAGCTTAAAAAGATTTTCATCTGAAAAACAAGCAGAATTAGCTCCTTATTTTGACCATTTGGTGGCGAGGTTAAAAGAATTTTCTTAGAACGATTTTCATTCGCTTAGACTACTAGCGTGTCTAGCTTGAAAATTTCGGTAAATTTGAGTTAATGAAGACCTCTCCCCCAACCCATCTCCTGCAAGGATAGGGGGGAGATTTTACCGATAATTTTAGTCTAGGCGCCCTACTAATATAAAATCCGGTTATACAGTAATCGCAAAATTACTTCCTCTCCTTTCTTGATCCTAACTCTTGTAGGGGCGATTCGCGTAATTAGGAGCATTCCGTAGGAAATCGCCCCTACGACTCAGGGATACGATAACTAATTACCCGGATTCTATATAAAGTAGGGGACTCCTACAAATGGTGTATTATTTATATTTTGAGTAAGTCCTGATCAAGTATTTTAATTATCCTTATTATTCGTAACATTCTTGTTGTAAATTATTATAACTATGAAATTTATCAGCCCGAAAACCGACTTTGCGTTTAAAAAAATATTTGGTTCTATTCACAGTCAAAACATCCTGATTAGTTTTCTCAATGCTATAGTTTATAACAATCAAAATATTATTCAATCCCTAAAAATAATTAATCCTTATAATCCTGGAGTTACTAACACTCTTAAGGAAACTTATTTAGATGTTAAAGCTGTTTTATATAATGGTTCTACCGTCATCATTGAAATGCAAATATTGAACGTAGAAGATTTTGAAAAACGAGTAATTTATAACTTAGCTAAAGCTTACGGAAATCAATTAGATGTCGGTCAAGGTTATATGATGTTAAAACCTTTTATAGCTTTAACAATTACCGATTTTGTTTTATTTGAAAACACGGATAAAATTATTACTAAATTTAGATTAAAAGAAGAAGCAGAAAATTTTAATTATCAAGATGAATTCACTTTAATGTTTCTAGAGTTACCTAAATTCACTAAAGAATTATCAGGATTAGAAACCCTGAGTGATAAATGGACATATTTTATTAAATCAGCACCTAGTTTAGAAGTAATACCCTCTTCATTAGGAGAAGTGCCAGAAATAGAAGCAGCATTAAATATAGCGAATAAGGCGAACTTAAAGAATGAAGAATTAGAGGCATTAGAGAAACAGGAACAGTTGATTAGAGATAAGAAAGGACAAATGAGTCTAGCCAAAAAGGAAGGAAGAGAAATTGGACGGGAAGAAGGCAGAGAAATTGGACGGGAAGAAGGAATTAGAATTGGCGTAGTGAAACAAGTATTACGTCAAATTCGTCGCCAGTTTGGAGAAATAGCTCCTGAAGTTCAGACTCAGGTAGAGCAGTTATCTTTGGAAAAATTAGATATTTTAGGTGATGAAATTTTTGATTTAGCAACAGTAGTGGATTTGGAAAACTGGTTAGCTAATCAACAATTAAAATAGCCAAATATAATCTAAATTTATTAATTTTGACTATGTTACTGAAAATCCTTGAAATTATAACTTCAGAATTCTGAGTCAAAAAGGCATTACTAGACTGACACTTATGCAATGGTGCCCGGCGACGGATTGCTTAATCCCTTTCAGAGTATGAGTTTTGCCTGTAAATACGCACCCTAAAATTTTGCTAATTTCTGGCCTCCCCATTACTGGAGATACTGATAACTGTTAACTGATAACTGATAACTGAATTGATGAGGTGGTTTCTCAGCTCGTGGATGGTAAACTTTCTTTGAATCACTGGCAGGCAAAAGCTCTAGCAGATTATTTCCAAATCTCTCAAACTATTTTTCAATTTTAGGTCTATGATTTTTGGTACTCTTGCTTGTGTAATGGTAGATGTGGATCGAAAAAGCCTAATTTCTGGCCTGTCGATGACTGGAGATACTGATAACTGATAACTGATAACTGAATTATGGTTCAATCTAATTTTAAAACTGCTAATCAATTGTTCCGGGAAGGTAAGGTGGAGGACGCTATTGTTGCTTACCGAGAGGCGATCGCTATTAATCCTGCTTTTTCCTATGCCTATCATAATTTAGGGGAGGCTTTAGAAAAGGCGGGGCGGTTAGAGGAGGCGATAAATGCTTTTCGTCAGGTGGTGGCCATAAATCCGCAAGCTCCCTGGTCTCTCTACAAGTTGGGGGTAATGTTGACTCAGCAAGGGGAGTTTCAGGAAGGAGTAGATTATTTATATCGAGCGCTCGATCTAAAAAAAGATGTGCCAGAATTTTATCTTGCTTTGGGAAGTGGGTTAGTAAAGTTGGAGCAATGGTCGGAGGCGGCGGAGTCTATTGATCAGGCTGTGGGGATGTTGGATGGAAAAGTAGGGACGTTCCATGGAACGTCCCTAGGGGCAGAGGCTTATTTTTATTTGGCAGAGGCTAAGTCTGGGCAAGAGCAATGGTCAGAGGCGGTGGAGTCTTATCGCCGGAGTTGGGAAATAAATGCAGGTAGATTTGACTGTTGTATGGGTTGGGCAAAAGCTTTGGGTAAATTGGGACAGTCGGAAGAGGCAGTAGAGTTGTATCGTCAGGCCGTGGCTTTGTCTGGGGAGTCTGGTGAGGTTTTGTTTGGTTTGGGTCAAGCTTTGGGGCAGTTGGGTAAATGGGAAGAGGCCATTGTTGAGTATCGGCGGGCGATTAGTCTAGGTTTTGATGTGGCAGAAGTGAGAGATAATTTGGGTCAGGGTTTAACACAGTTAGGGCGTTTGGAGGAGGCGGTTGTTGAGTTAAGAGAAGCAGTAAATCTGAATCATAATTCTGCTCCTTTGCATCATAAGTTAGGTTATGCTTTGACTCAGTTGGAGCGTTGGGAAGAGGCTCTTGTTAATTATCGTTTAGCTGTTAAGTTATATCCTCAATCTTCAGTAGTAAATCGCCAACTAGGAGATGTTCTTAGTAAATTGGGAACTGAGGCTAATTTGGACGAAGCCTACCAATTTTATCGCAAAGCACTTGAATTAGACTCATCTGATGTTCATAGCGCTAAGAGATGTCAAGAGATTAAGCCTAATGATGAAAAATTGCTTCTATCATTAGGTGAAGCTTTAAGCCAGAAAGGTAAAAGAGAAGATGCCATAGCTATTTACCGTCAAGCTATAGATATTAATCCTAACAATTATTGGCTTTACCATCTTCTAGGGGATGCTTTGGGTTTGACAGACAAGTTTGAAGAAGCTGTTGAAGCTTATCAAAAAGGAATTGCTTTGAATCCTTCTTTTCCTTGGTTGTATCACAATTTAGGCGATCGCTTCAAGGAAAAAGGAAAGTGGAAGGATGCTGTTAATTACTACAAAAAAGCCCTAGACTTGGATAATAATGTGGCCTTATTTTGCTATAATCTGGGAGATGCTTTGGCTATGATTGGAGAAGTTGACGAAGCTAGTATTTATTATCGTCGGGCAGTAGAATTAGAAGCATAATTTTTTATTAGACTTATTGCAGAAGTCAGGGAATAGTGAATAGTGAATAGGGAATAGGGAATAGGGAATGAAATTCTTGATTTCATATCTTGAATTTATTTCATTTTTTATTTTTGGAGATGTCTATTAATTCAGTTCTTTTTGCATTTGTATCGCGGTTTTTTTCCAAGCTTTAATCTGGTTTTTAATGCCATTGGTTTCCTGAGCAAGTTTTTGTAACTTAGCTAGTCTGTTTGGGTACTTACCATCCTCAATTCGTTGAGCAATATATTCGACTCTATTTCTAATTCTTTTACCTATTGTTTCTGGACTTAATATAGTTCTTATCTCTTTTGCTGCTCTTGCTCCTACTTGCTGTGCTTCTTGATAATTATCGAATACATATCGCATTAAATAAGCTGCATGATCTACATCTGGTTCTGCCCAAATACTGCCTTGAAAATATGGTCCTTCACTTTCAGTAATAGTTACTAATTTATATTTTACTAGGAAGCTATTACCAACATTCATAAATTCAATATTAGATGAATAACCAGTCGAAATTACTGGTTTACCATAGTACATAGTTTCAGCCATAGTTAAACCAAAACCTTCAGCTCTATGTAAGGATACATAACAGTCACAAGAGTTAAATAAACCAATAAGTTCTTTTTTAAGAATATGCCCATCAATAAACTGAATTGACGGCAAACCTTCTGCTTCTGCTTTGAGTTTATCTCTACCTTCTGAATGATATTGAGCATTAGAAAACTTGACTATCAACAGTACATTTTCTCGATCGGATTTAGCAAAAGCTTGTTTGAATGCCTTAATAGTAGCGTAGGGATTTTTCCTGGCTATTGTACTATGAAAATCAAACATAAATAGGAAGATAAATTTATCTTTAGGTAGCTTTAAATCATCTCGATTTACTGTAGGTTTTGGCATGACAATACTAGGCATGACTTTAACAACAGGAATGGGAGATATAGTAGAAATTGCTTCAGCAGTAAAGCTACTCAGAGTCCATATTTCGTCAAAATAATCAAAAGCATATTCCCAAGCTGGATGTAAAGTTGGTAGTTCCCAAGACCAATACCCTATATTATACCTACCGTCGAAATATTCTGGACCTAAAGTGTTATATAGTCCTTGATCGGGATTAGTGTGAACTAAATTAATAGGATAGGGATATTTATCTACAATAAAATCAGAATAGGTATTATCCATGTGGCGATGCCAACCCACCTCAACTTTTCTCACAGCAAAAGGTACACCAGCAGCTTCCATGGATCTTAATGTGCCTCTAGTAGCTTCTCCTAAACCATATTCGCCAGTTACAGCACCTACAACATTTACTCCTAGAGAAGGATCGGTTTGATTATTCATAATTAATTTTTTTTCCTCAATAAACTACTATTAATATACTTAACTATTTTGACAATGATTTGAACAATTAAAAGTTAGTTGATTTGAATTCTAATTGAATTTTTTTTGTTGCCAATTTCCAACTTTCAGCTTGAGAAGTTAACCATTCTTTTTTCATTTGTTGAACTCCCATTTTTTTGAGATGTTCAAGCCGACTTTTGATTTTTTTACCGATGGTTTCTGGACTTAATAAATATCTCACATCTTCCGCAGCGATCGCTCCGACTTTTTGCGCTTCTTGATAATTTTCAAATACATATTTCATAAAATAAGCTGCATGGTCTACATCTGGATCTGCCCAAACACTACCCTTTGGATAAAACCCATAATCTTCTGTAGTTGTCACCAGTTCATATCTGACTAAAAAACTATTACCTACATTCATAAAATCCATATTAGATGAATATCCAGTAGCAATAACTGGTTTACCATAAAACATTGCTTCTGCCATTGTTAAACCAAAACCTTCTGCTCGATGCAGAGATATATAACAGTCACAATTCTTTAAAAAAGCTAGAACTTCTTCTCTAGGTAAATGTCGGTCTACAATCATAATTGATGACCAACCTTCTAACAAATTATCTAGTTCTTTTCTTTGGTCAGGAAAATGTTCATCACCAGTAAATTTAATAATTAATAATACATCTTCCTGAGACTTTTCAAAAGCGTTTTGAAAGGCTTTAATACTACCCATAGCATTCTTGCGATGAAAAGAACTACCAAAGTCAAAAACGAATAGAAAAATAAACTTATTTTCCGGCCAATTCAAATCTTTTCTAGTTAATTTTGGTTGTGGCAAATCTACAGTTAAAGGAATTTTAATTACGGGAACTGGAGATACAGCAGCAATAGATTCAGCGGTATATTTACTAGCTGCCCATACTTCATCAAATATATTGAAAGCAAATTCCCATTCTTCAGGAAATTTAGGTAATTCCCAGAACCAAAATCCTATGTTATATTTGTTAGGAAAATATTCAATACCAAAATAGGGAAATACTCGCCCATAATATCCTTGATAAACCCAATTAGGGTTAGTATGTACGAGATTAATAGGATAAGGATTATCGATGGAAAAATCTCTGTAGGTAGTATTAGAACGAGGAGATGTAATTATGGGCAGATCGTTCATCACAACAGGAATATCTGTGGTTTCCAATGCCTTAAGGGTGCTTCTAACACCTTCCGCTAAACCAAAATCACCGTTAATGTGACCTGCAACATTAATTCCAAAATCATAAATTATTTGTCGATTTAACATAAGTATTTATAGAAAGTAAAGTTTTGAGTTTTGAGTGATTTTATTTGGAATTGATCAATGGTAGCCTTAGACTAAATTTAAGATTATTTATCCAAGAATGAGAATTCCATTTATCTCTAAATTCTTTCGATATTCGTAATTCTTTTAAAAACAAAGGTCGTCTAAATTTATCATTCATTAAATATTCTGACCAGCTTTGTAAACCTAGAGAATCAATATCTCTATGAAGATAAATTTTGTATACTAATTGTAAAAAATAATCGTCGGTTATATTATAAGTCAAATCTATAAATTCTTGGTCTTGAATTTTTTTAGGGCTAATATCTGCGATTTGAGTTAAATAATCATTTAAAATTCCACTATTGGCAATAAAATCTGTGAATTCACCATTTTTTTCTTCTATTTTCATTTTGCTAAAATCGCCGATAGTTTGTTGACTATCAAATTCATCAATTTGAGATGCTTTTTCTGGAACTTTCCAAATAGATTTAAACTCTTCTGATTGTCTAAGCATCATCAAAAATTCTTCCCGACTAATCTGATTATTTTGTATTTCTTTAATATATTTATTCTTGCCCTCATCATCAGGTTCACGCTTCAAATAAGTTCTATAAGTTTCGATCACAAAATCTTCTAGTTTGAGGAGAAATGTTTTATTAATAAAAGCGACATCAGTTAGTTTAAATATTTTTTCTTCATTCTTTATTTGCCATAATTGTTTAAATTCTGGTAATTCCTGAATGGATTCTAATAATTCTTGTCTTGTCATGCTACCTTGACATAACTGTTGAATATATAATTTTTGCTTACCTGCTTTTAATTCAGTATCTTTCAAATAAACTTTGAAAACTTCTAAAACAAAATATTCATCAGTAAAATGACGATTTTTCTCCAAGAAAAGTTCATCTACAATTGGTATTTTATTAATGTTATTCATCACTAATATCATCTCCGGTTGAATAGTTATAAATAATTAGGGAGGAGTCAGGAGACAGGAGACAGGAGACAGGAGAAAAGAATGTACCAGGAGAAAGAGCGCATTTTTGGCGCATTTTTGG
>NZ_JAAHHT010000025.1:106446-125861 GCF_010672085.1 Okeania sp. SIO3I5 | reverse complement strand
TAAATTAGGACTTTCATTAATGGATAATGGATAATTACCTCTCCCTAAAAGGGAGAGGATTGACGAAAAGGAAAAGATTTATTTTTTTCCCCTTGAAAGGGGAGGCTTTAAACTTGAATTATCTAATTATTTAATTATTTAATTATTAATTATTCCGGTAAATGTCAATTTATTAATTATAATTAAGTGCTAAAAGTCTATATGCAGTGTTATGATTCTTATGATAGATGCTATGATGCTATACCTGAGTGGGTTTGCATTTTAATAAGCTTCCACTAAAGCACCAAATAAAATTAGATTCTATATCAGTGATTGAGAATCTATTGGCAACTAAAAAATACCAAATAAGACTTACCATAGAATAGTAATTATGTCACAAGGAAAAGGTTTCTTCGGCGGCGGCTTAGGTAAAATGAAAGAACTAACTGAAGCTTTTAAAAAAGCTCAACAGGTTCAAGACGGAGCTAAAAAACTTCAAGAAGAGCTGGATCAATTAGAAGTTGAAGGATCAGCAGGTGGTGGTTTGGTGAAGGTTTTTCTAAGTGGGAACCAAGAACCACGGCGAGTAGAAATTTCACCAGATGTATTGAAGGAAGAAGCAGATGTAGTTGCTGAACTGGTGACGGTAGCAATGCAGGATGCTTATGCTAAATCTACTGCTACTATGCGGGAACGCATGGAAGACTTGACAGGTGGTTTAAATATACCTGGGTTATCGTAGTTTAAATAATAATAATGGCTAGGAAAGGTTTGAAGTTAATTAGCTACAAAATATAGTAGACTAACTGAGAAGCTCTATCCTAGTCTTTTGGATTTCTGAAAAATTTAGAATTTAGAACTATAGCAATCATATTTTTATTTGTGTTCAAAATTTTGTCGCTTTTTGGGAATAGTTCATTAATAGATAATTAATAATGGATAATGGATAATTGATAATTACCTCTGGTTAAAATCGTAACGGAATTGAATATAAGGAAATATCCTAGCACTTTTTTCCCCTTGAAAGGGGAAGCTCTTAAGATGAATTATTGAATTAATAACTATTAATTATTAGGTAATGGGCAATAGGCAAGAGTATTAGAGTTTATTTCTAGTTTTTGAATTGTTAAAACCTATTTTAGGATTGCTATAAAAACATAGTTAATTTGTTAATTTAATAATTCTGCATTCTAAATTCTAAATTAAATGAATTTAATAATTCTAAATTCTGCATTCTAAATTCTAAATTAATTTATGCCTTATAAATTATTATTTGTTTGTCTTGGTAATATTTGCCGTTCTCCCTCGGCAGAAAATATTATGAATCATCTGATAGAAAAAGCTAATTTGAGCGATAGCCTAGTTTGTGATTCTGCTGGTACTGCAGGTTATCATATAGGTAGTTCTCCTGATTCTAGAATGACTTATGCAGCTAAAATGAGAGGTATTAATCTCAAAGGTTCAGCCCGTAAATTTAAAGTAGAAGACTTTAATAATTTTGATTTAATTCTCACAATGGATAAGGAAAATTATCGGGATGTACTTCGCTTAGATAGTGCTGGTAAATATGGGGATAAAGTTAAGTTAATGTGTGAGTTTTGTAGAGATTTTGATGTTAAGGAAGTACCCGATCCTTACTATGGTGGTTCAGATGGATTTGATTATGTTATTGAGATACTTTTAGATGCTTGTGAAGGGCTATTAGATTATTTGAGAAATCAAAATAAAATAGTAGAGTAGTTAGCGATCGCTGAATTTCAGATTACTTACCTGTACCTGAAAAATTATTAATTAGGATTTGCTGAATAATAAATGATTTATCGTCAGTTTAAGTGGTACTAAATCTGGAAAAAATTCCCAAAAAATACTAACTAAATTAATTTTAACTCCTTGAGTCCGATGGATTCGATTATGTTGTTGAGATACTTTTAGATGCTGGTGAAGGGCTATTAGATTATTTGAGAAATCAAAATAAAATAGTAGAGTAGTTAGTGATCGCTGAATTTCAGATTACTTACCTGTACCTAAAAAATTATTAATTAGGATTTGCTGAATAATAAATAATGTATCGTCAGTTTAAGTGGTGTTGAATCTAGAAAAAATCCCCAAAAAATACTAACTAAATTAATTTTAACTCCTGGGGATTTTTATTCCCCTGACTGGGAAAAATGCACAGACAAAATTTAACACTTCTAACTATTCCCTATTCCCTTTAATTAAGATTAATTGGGGCTTGCTGAAAAAAGCAAAGTGTGGGAAGTGTGTGAAGACAGGGAAAGTAGGAGAAATAATTTTTCCTTGATTTTTCTGTCATAGTTACACCAAAGTCCTCACTTTATGCAGCTCTTTTCACCGAAAAACTGATATTTTTTTTATGACTTAAAATCGCTAAAACCTTGATCTGTAAATGCTTATGTTTTTAATCAGCAAGCCCTAATTAGCGAAGTAATTTTCCATAGTAAAACGAACCAATTCAGCGCGATTGTTAGTATTAGTTTTTCTCAATAAACTACTCACATATTTTTCAATAGTCCTGGGACTTAAATGTAGGCGATCGCCGATTTTCACATTAGAAAAACCATGAAGTAAGAGACTCAAAACTTCCTGTTCTCTAGCTGTTAAATTAATCTGAGAATTTATGATAATTGAGTGAGATACTGTTTCTGAATAATCTGATTTTGATAGTTTTTCTGTTGTTAAAGGTTGAGTATTATTAGGTAAAGAATTAGGTCTGGGTGAAGCTTGGGCAATCAGAGCATATCGATCTAATAAAGAGCGAACTACTGCTCCTAACTCTAATAATTCAAAAGGTTTTGGTAAATAAATATCACACCCCAGTTGATAACCTTTTACTCTGTCCTGTGTACTTGTATGAGCAGTTAGAAAAATTACAGGTAAGAGACGAAAAGTTGGACGTGCCCGGACTCGTTTTACCAGTTCATAACCGTCCATTTCTGGCATAGCAATATCAGTAATAATCAGATGAGGCTGAGATTTATCAACTACATCCAGAGCTTGTTGACCATTTTCAGCTTTAATAACTAAGTAACCAGATACCTCTAGGTAGTCACTGACACATAACCTAGTTCCAAAATCATCATCAACAACAAGAATTGTTAGGGGCATGGTTTCACAGGAATACTGAGTCGAAGAAGTTAACGTTAGGAATAGGAAGATACCTAAACTATCAAAATAATACAGTTATTGGTAAATAGATAGATAAAATGGCTCAAATTAATACACAGGAGTAATTTTAGGCATTTTTATAAATAGTATAGTTAAAATCTTTACTTGACTTGGGTTTACCAATTTTTTTTAGTTCTAAAGTCGGTTGAATTGGAGATACTATCTAAGCATTTACAGGGTTATGTATGAAATGTGTAGGCAGTTGAATATCAAATTATTGACAATACTAGATCGATCTAGTTTACTATCTTCTACTGTACAGGTGATTGGCGTTTGCCGAGCATTCCGTGCATTTACAGGGTTATGTATGAAATGTGTAGGCAGTTGAATATCAAATTATTGACAATACTAGATCGATCTAGTTTACTATCTTCTACTGTACAGGTGATTGGCGTTTGCCGAGCATTCCGTGCATTTACAGGGTTATGTATGAAATGTGTAGGCAGTTGAATATCAAATTATTGACAATACTAGATCGATCTAGTTTACTATCTCCTACTGTACGAGTGATTCGCGTTTGCCGAGCATGACAAACGGAAATTACCTCCTACGACTACTGACTATTGACTACTAAATTTTGACTAAATTGATAGTGAGGTTGTTTAACCGAATTTGATATGACAAGTCTAATGATGTTTGTGCTTTAGCTATTAAAAAAAACTTTACCTCCGATTCTCTAATGCTTTGCCTAAGAGTTTGTAAGTTTATAGACAAATATTCATCTATAATATCAACTCACTTTTCCAGGTGTTATCCTTATGGGGAATTACTCAAAGGTCTCTCTATTCCATCCGCTATAGCATTTTGAACTGCTTTTCGCAGAATATTGTAACTGCCATTGAGGTCTGCATTGATTAATAAACCATTTTTTGATTTATATCAACCTCTATATAATAACCATTACCGAAAAATTTTGGTTTAAAGCCTCCCCTTCGATAGGGGATAATAAATAAAAATTTTCATGATTAGTCAATCCTATCCCTTTCAAGGAGAGGTAATTATTAATTATTCATTATTCATTATTAATTGTTGAAGAGGTACTAATCTAATTTCGTTGACTTTTCCTTGAATTTTGGTCGGGATTGATATCTTTGTTCCTGAAGGTTCTAAAAATTCCTTTTTTAAACCTTTTTTACTAATCGCTTGAGAGGGATAAATTGTCATAACAATTCAAAATTCAAAATTATTAATTCAAAATTTCAGACAATTAGTGAAAATTTAAAATTATTAATTCAAAATTCAAGACAATTAGTGAGGTCAAATAAGAGCTATTAATTGAAGACCAGCAAATTCAAGATTATGGTGGGGGGCTTATACCCAAAATCAATCAATTTTTCATAATTAATTTTGAATTTTGAATTTTGCATTTTGAATTCAAAAAATTGTCACACAGCGACCTTTTCACTTATCTTTGTATCTTGGTAATTTGGGGAAAGCCCAGATCTTTATGAGGGTTTTCTGAGTAGTCTTGTATAGACGCAAAAAATGAACTCCAGCACCTATCTACTAATCTAATTATTTGACAACTGACTTTACGCTTGTATTGCTTTGTAGTCAACCTAATCTTTAAATTAAATGATAAGTTTTGGTAGAGTTTAAATACTTTTGGTTAAAGATAAATTCTTGTCTAACAATATAATTAACTGCATTAAATAAATTCTTTAGATAAAAAGCATAATTTATCAATTTATTGATAATTAGAATGGTGCTTGCTAATCATAAATTTTTCAATCAGTTTCAGCATGTCATTCCTGAGTATTGTTTTTAAACTGTGAGTAAAATAAAATAATTTTCCGTAAATGTCTATAAATGTCTATATTTTTGTTGCAATTAAATAAGACTACAATCTTTACCGAATAATTAATAATTAGTTATTAAATAATTTAGCTTAGAAGCCTCCCCAATAAAGGGGAAAAAAATACATTTTTTCCTTAAGCGTCAATCCTCTCCCTTTTAGCAGGGCTGTTTCAAAGTATTGTGAGTTAACAATTTAAGGATAACGAGAGATGTTTAGGAGCAGAAAATCAAGAAATTAGCCACGTAGAAAGCAGATTTTTCAGCTTCGGAGTGTTATTAAACTCTGTCTAACATATCTGGTTCAATTTCCTCAAAGCCACAACAAGAAGTTAATTAACCTTTAAGAATAATTGAGAAATTTGGGGAAAATCTTGGGGTAAAGAGTGGAAAATTATTCCTTGCTCAGAGCTCCCCTGCTCCCCCTATACCTTAGCCAAGAATGAAACAGCCCTGCCTCCATTTTAGGGAGAGGTAATTATGAATTATCAATTATGAATTATGAATTATCAATTATCAATTATCCATTGTTCCCTTTTAACTTCCCTGGCGGGACGTCCCGCGTTGTCCCGCTAGGGCAACGTCGTATGGGAAAGCCAGGGCGAGCGTTCAGATATTTCCACAAATAAAATGTTCCGCTCCCATTGACAAGCAGGAGCTATTTTATTACCGTACTCATGGTTGGTCTAAAATCAACGAATACAGGGGGAGGACATCACCTCTGTCATGCGCAGCAGCCTGGGAAACCCTGGCTGAAGAATCCCGAGTTTTCCCGCAAGGGCAACGTCGGGAGTATGTCAATGATAACTTACGGCTAAACTAGCTGGTTGTACAAGATTTCCATGGAAAACAATACCTCGCTGGTTAGCTGCTAAATGACGCAAAATCTTATAAATGGTTTCTATTTTATCGGCAGCTCCTGCTTTTTGAGCTAATTCTTCTAAAGATAGAGGAGATCCCTCTTGCTTAAGGATATTTATTACCTGTTGTTGTAATTCTAGCACTGTAGCTGCAGCTTTTTTACCAGCTTCTACTCCTGGTTGGTGATAGGCATTAATATTAACTAGAGAACCATAAAAACCAACTGCCCTCTCATAAAGGGCAATTAAGGCTCCTACATTATAAGGATTAACTTTAGGAATAGTGACTGTAATAGAATCTCGCTCATTTTCATAGAGTGCTTGTCTAGTACCTTGGAGAAAACCAGATAAGTAGTCCCCAGAAGTTACCCCTGGTTCTACTTCAGGAGAAGAACCTTGACGATCTTCTAGAACTTCTATAAAAGTGACAAAGAAGTTAAGTACACCATCGCGCAACTGTTGTACATAAGCGTGTTGGTCTGTGGAACCTTTATTGCCGTATACCGTAATACCTTGGTTGACTACGTTGCCATCTAGGTCTTTTTCTTTACCTAAAGATTCCATAACTAACTGCTGTAGATAACGACTGAATAGCAGTAGATTATCTTTGTATGGCAAGACTACCATATCTTTTTCCCCATGACCATTACCTACGGCATACCAACTCAAAGCTAATAAAGCAGAGGGGTTGCCTTTAATTTCATGCTTGCGAGTCACTGCATCCATTTCTTTTGCCCCGGCAAGTATTGCTCGAATATCAATTCCTTGCAATGCAGCGGGTAGCAAACCAACAGAGGATAGTTCGGAAGTACGTCCACCTACCCAGTCCGCCATCGGAACTATATCTAGCCATCCTTCAGATTTAGCTAGGTTACCTAGCTTACTATTATAAGTAGTAGTAGCAACGGCTTGACTGGCAAAGTTTAAGTTTTGAGATGCAAAGGCTGCTTTGACTTCCATCATACCATTGCGAGGTTCTGGCGTACCTCCAGATTTGGAAATGACTATAACTAGGGTGCTATTGAGGCGATCGCCCAGTTTGTGGAGTACCCGGTCTATACCTGCTGGATCTGTGTTATCTATGAAGTGTATTGCCATTGGTGGGTCATCAAGACCAAGAGCTTCGGCGACAAATTGGGGGCCTAAAGCTGAACCACCAATACCAATGGACAGAATATCTGTAAATTTTGCAGCATTAGGTGGTTTGATTTCTCCACTATGGACTTTCTTGGCAAAAGTTTCTATTTGTTCTAGAGTTTGGACAATTTCTTGTTTGATTTCGGGGGTGGGAGCAATATCAGCATCTCTCAACCAATAGTGGCCAACCATCCGATTTTCATCTGGGTTAGCGATCGCGCCTTTTTCTAAAGCTTCCATATCTTGGAAGGCTTTTTCAAATTTAGGCTTCATTCTTTCCACAAAAGAGTCATCAAATTTAATGCGACTTATGTCAACGTAAAATCCTAATCCTTCGTGGTAGTAAAGCCAATCAATATAGCGTTGCCAGAGTGCTTTTGATTCCATAAAAATTACTGTATTTACTATTTTTAGTAGTCTGCCATTTCATTTGTAGTTTAGAAGACTAGATTTCTGGCTTTGGTAAAATACGGATAAATTTAACAATTTGACCTGTTACTTCTATGCCAATCAGATAATTGTCCACAGTAAATCTGTAGAAAATACCACTGGTTCCAAGTTGTCTTAGTTCTGGCAATTCTTGTAAATAATTTATTTGACTAAATTTAATAAAAACAAAATCATATACTTGTTGGTAGGCAACAGATTCTATGACCTTAAGGTCTTCGATAAAAGACCGAGCATAACGCACTTCTAGGCTCATCTCAATTATCAGTTATTAGTTATTAGTTATCAGTATTTTTGGCTAAAGCATCGGGATTGAAAAACTGAACTTTACTTTTTTTTCTCTAGAAAAGGGAGGCTTGATACTCTATTGTTTTGTCACAAGAATGTTGTTTTTTTATAGTTTTTCTATTATAAATTTAATCAAAAATACTTGTTTTTAATTTAACTATCTTCTTTGTCAAAGTATAATATTTGCAAGGCTTCTTCTCTAGTGAATATATCTCCTGGTCTGTGACTTGTTTTAGATTTTTGAATAGCTGTCATAATGATACTATCATAATGAAGTGTTTGTAAATATTCCCAAGCTTTTTCTAATTCTACATCAGACATTTTTTCAATTAAAGAATACATCTTAATCTTGATAAAACCGATAGTCTTTGATTTCACTTTATGTTTCTCCTCTATTTATTATTTTACAGAAGTTTTATACTTGATAGGCAATAGGGAGTTATACCATTTATCAAAAAGAATGCTACATAAGATTGGGTGGGGAAGTGTGGGAGGTGTGGGAGGTTTGGGAGGTGTGGGGAGAGGTCGGGACGTTGCTTGAGCATTAATGCGTTTTCCTTACGGAATGCTTCCTCTTACAGAGGAGCTGCGCTAACGCAAACATGTCGCGTAGCGTTAGCGGAGCGAAAGCGTCAGCAAAACGTCCGTACGAAAAATATATACTAATCTACCTTAAAATTGTCAAAAAAAGACTTTTAATCTTGATAACTATTTGATTGTTGAAGTGTAGCTGAAGTATAGCATTAATTCATGGTAATTGGTATTAGAAGTAGGGAGTAGGAAGTAGGGAGCAGGGAGCAGGAAATATAGAGAGTAGGATAGGGAATAAGCCAAAAATATTTACCCTCTCAGTAGTACCACATTAATCTAGAATCTACTATAGTAATCCTCTAATATATTTGTGTATAAAAATCTTACCGCTTTTAGGGAACAGGGAACAGCTCATCTGGCAACAGGTGGGAGTTTCAGCTTTTTTATCTACTTTTTGATTACCCGCAACCTATTTAGGATTGCTATATATATTTTACTAACAAATTAAATTGTTTCTGGATGTTAATTTGTTTTAATTACTAAAGTTTCGTTTAAAGCGAGGATCGAAATGATGTTTCTTTTTTTGGTTGCAGTTGTGACAGAGGGTTTGTAGATTACTAATATCATTACTACCGCCTGTAGCAAGGGGGATAATATGGTCAATAGTAAGTTTTGTTTCTGTTGAATTTTTACCACAACTTTGACAGTGGTAATTGTCTCGCTCAAACACATATTTTTTAACTGCTAAAGGAATTGTTATCCGTGGTGTTTTGTTCATAATTAATCTTCCAGAAAATTACTAAAATTCAATAATATGATTATAGCTTTTATCAGTAAGCTTGAGTTATACTTGTCTTTTTTTCTTTTCTGTTCCCTGTTTAAAACCAATAATTTTTTACATCAACACTTCTGGAGAATTGCTATATATAGTAATCCTATTTAAATTGTAATATTTGGCTGGTAGAGGAGGCGTCGAATTGAAGAACTACAGAATTTACTTATGTTTTCAGTTTAAATTAACTATCATAACAATTGTCACAACCAATTTAGGACTGCTATATATCACTAATTAATCAATTCTCACAATGATAAATTTATTAAAAATATATAGTCTTTCTAAATAAGCCTAGTTTTTTTGTGTAAAAAAATCAGTAATTTTGATAGCGAGAATAGTTAATCAGTTACTCGGATTGGGTATTCCTAAGAGTGAAATTTTATTATATTTTCACTTTTAATTTATCATAAAATTGACACAAAAATAAGATTTATAATCTCCTATTTTAAGGGAAGAAAAAAAATCAATTTCAGTATTTCAAATCTCTGTTTTTACCGAAAAATTAAGGTATAAAACCTCTCCATTCATGGAGAAAAAGCGGTCGTTAACGTTTGCGATAGCATTCCGTAAGGAAAGTTTCCCGTAGGGTGAAATGGTGAGGTTTCCCGAAGAATGGAAAGCCTATCCAAAGTGCGGCATATCCAATTTACCAAGAGAAGAAAAAAATTCCTTTTAACCCAATCCTTCTGTTACAGAAGAGGTAATTATTAATTGTTAATTGTTAATTGTTAATTATTGAACCACAGCTACTGATAACTGATAACTGATAACTGAAAAGACGGAGTTTACTATTACTTAAATTTAGATTGAATAGATTTGAAAAAATTACTCCTTGACCAGATAAAATAATTATGTAAACTCAATGATTTATGGCTATGTCTTCGGAAATAAATTCTACACCTACATCAACTACTGGAGCAGATGCAGTTGATGAGGCGATCGCTAAGGGAATAGATTTAGATGGGTCTCCTATTCCATCAGAAAAACTCGACCTTTATCAAAAGGTTATGGGATTAGAAGGTCAACGACAAAGGAGTGGGGTTAGTAATACAATGCGGTCTCGTATTGTGCGTATTGGGGCGAAGCATATTGCACAAGATGAGTTAAATAATATGTTGAAAAATGCAGATTTTGCTGAATTGAAGGAAAAAGAAATTGCCTTTTATTATGGTGGGAAATAGCTAGAGTAGGGGTTTGGTTTCCAAACCCATTTGGTTTCCAAACCTGTTTAGTTTTAAAACCGTTAAACTGAACAAACTCCTAAAAAAAAAGATTTAAAAAATCAAGATTTTCATGTACTTCAGCTATTAGGCAAGATTTTTAATTATTGGCGGGTTTGGTAAACAATTATTTTTTCCTTTCTTTATTAATTTTCCTGATTAAATTTTTCTCGTAAATCATCAAGTGGGGATTCTGATTCACTATTTTCAGATAACTTTTTTTCAGATGTTTGAGAAATTTATTGTTCGTCAGGGTAAAATTCTAAAGCAAGTTTGATTTTGCCTTTTACCCAACCACCTGAACCTAATCTTAATACTTTACAATCAAAATCATTACAACCTATATGTTTACTCAATTGTTGCAGTAACTCACTAACTTGAAAGGTTGTACTTTTTATTATGTGGGATTGATTTTGACGAAGTTCTTCTTCTACTGAAATAACTTCATCATGTCTCAAATATTCAAATTGATTTCCCATGTAATTTTTCCCTTTAACTCAATATATATAAATATATATAACCCATTTGATATCTCTTAGATTGACTTTCCTTTCTAAAACATTCGCGATATAGCTGCCCCACTTGTTCCGCTTTTCATGTGGCGCAGAGTTTCATGTCGCAGATCGAACCAGGAATGGAGTCCTATCGCGCTCGAAAGTATGCTATTTTTAGTTGAATAAAAAGTCATGTGCATAGACGAGCGCCACCTTATAGTTTTTATTATATCACAAAAATTGTGAGGATGTCACTGAAAATCTTTTTTACGATGCGCGATTTTTCTCAGGAGCTTCATAAAATGAAAATGTTGATGATTTTCCACGCTAGAATAGATGGAAAGAGATTTATGAGAAGCTCTCACTTTCTGGAAAATATTTCTGGTATTGCTCTATTGCTCCTTACGAAAATTCCTGAATATTTGATTGTCTTTGAGGCCGGAAAGTTGGTTGAATAAAAAGTCATGCGTATAGACGAACAACCCCTTATAGTTTTTATCATATCACAAAAATTGTGAGGATGTCACTGAAAATCCTTTGAGGCGCGATTTTTTCAGGAGCTTCATAAAATGAAAATGTTATTGATTTTCCACGCTAGGATGGATGGAAAGATTTAATTTTTTACCGGGATTTTCCATGACTGCATTTTTGAGAAAATTTGAAATATTTAGGGCGAGCAAATTTCCTACACAAATCAATTTTTTCCCCAGAACGTTTCTACTGATTTTCCTGATGAAATTTTTGCGGTAAGTCATCAAGTGGGGATACTTTAGTTTCCAGATATTCTGAATTATTATCGCCGGAATTTTCTGCTTGATTTTCTGAGTGACTTGATGCTTTTTCTTCTATTTATTATTGAGGTTTGTCAGAGCAAAATTCTAGAGCAAATTTTACCGGGATTTTCCATGACTGCATTTTTGAGAAAATTTGAAATATTTAGGGGGAGGAAATTTCTTGCATAAATCAATTTTTTCCACAGAAAGTTGCTCTTGTAATAGGTTTGAATAGTGCTTTAGCAGCAAAAATCTAGTACCACTAAAGCACGACTACTAACTGGGAAAAGTTTCCTACACAAATCAATTTTATCCCAGAAAGTTTCTACTGATTTGCCTTATTAAACTTTTGCCGTAAGTCATCAAGCAGAGATACTTCAGTTTCCAGATATTCTGAATTTTTATCGCCGGAATTTTCTGCTTGATTTTCTGAGTGACTTGATTGATTTTCTTGTATTTCTGATTCAGGTTAATCAGGGGAAAATTCTAGAGCAAATTTTACCGGGATTTTCCATGACTACATTTTTGAAGAAATCTGAAATATGTAGGGGGAGGAAATTTCTTGCATAAATCAATTTTTTCCACAGAAAGTTGCTCTTGTAATAGGTTTGAATAGTGCTTTAGCAGGAAAAATCTAGTACCACTAAAGTACGACTACTAACTAGGAAAAGTTTCCTACACAAATCAATTTTCTCCCAGAAAGTTTCTACTGATTTTCCTGATGAAATTTTTTGCCGTAAGTCATCAAGCAGAGATACTTCAGTTTCCAGATATTCTGAATTATTATCGCCGGAATTTTTGGCTAGGTAAATCAAATTTTTCCCAGAAAGTTTCTACTGATTTGCCTTATTAAACTTTTGCCGTAAGTCGTCAAGTGGGGAGACTTCATTTTCCAGATCTTCTGAATTTTTATCCCCATAATTTTGGGTTAGATAAATCAAATTTTCCCCAGAAAGTTTCTACTGATTTGCCTAATTAAACTTTTGCCGTAAGTCGTCAAGTGGGGAGACTTCATTTTCCAGATCTTCTGAATTTTTATCGCCAGAATTTTCTGCTTGATTTTCTGAGGGACTTGATTGATTTTCTTGTATTTCTGATTCAGGTTAATCAGAGCAAAATTCTAGAGCAAATTTTACCGGGATTTTCCATGACTGTATTTTTGAGAAAATTTGAAATATTTAGGGCGAGCAAATTTCTTGCATAAATCAATTTTTTCCCCAGAAGGTTTTTACTGATTTTCCTGATGAAATTTTTGCGGTTAGTCACCAAGTGGAGATACTTCAGTTTCCAGATATTCTGAATTATTATCGCCGGAATTTTCTGCTTCTTTTTCTGACTGACTTGATTCGTTTTCTTCTATTTATTCTTGAGATTTGTCAGAGCAAAATTCTAGAGCAAATTTTACCGGGATTTTCCATGACTGTATTTTTGAGAAAATTTGAAATATTTAGGGCGAGCAAATTTCTTGCATAAATCAATTTTTTCCCCAGAATTTTTGGCTAGGTAAATCAAATTTTCCCTAGAAAGTTTCTACTGATTTTCCTGATGAAATTTTTGCCGTAAGTCGTCAAGTGGAGATACTTCAGTTTCCAGATATTCTGAATTTTTATCGCCAGAATTTTCTGCTTCTTTTTCTGACTGACTTGATTCGTTTTCTGCTGTTTCTTCTTCAGGTTCATCAGGGTAAAATTTGACATTAAGTTCGACTTTAATTTTCCCTGTTTGCCAACTTTGATCTCCCGGTTTTAGCACTTCGCATTCTAAACCATCATAATCATCATCAAATAGTTGATTTTTTATTTCACTGTTCCGAATATCTAGTCTTCTAATAATTGCAGATATTAATTGATAATTTGTTAGATATAGATATTGAAATTGATTTGCAGACAAATCTAAATATTTGTATGTCTGTTCATCAAGTTCAACAACCTCTTCTCCCTCTAGAAAAATAAACTCTTGATTATCTGAATTTTCTGCCATTTTTAATTCCTCTATTTTCGATCAAATATTTAATGAGCAACTGTAGGTGTAGGATGTCTCAACAAAACATCCTACACTTTTCAGAGATAAAAATGTAAACATTTCCTGCGGAATGTTGCGCAAAAAGCTCTTAGCAGTAGTCAGCACTTCAGGAAATAACGAATAATTCCTTCTAAGTTTAAAGAAGCTTACTTTTGCAGTAACTTTTAATTCTCTCTCAATTTCTCAATTGCTTTTATCTTCTCCTCTCATAAATAGCTGATTCATTTATTAGCAGTCAACTTTTCCTGCGGAATGCTACGCAAACAGCTTTTTAATGAATGAAGTAAGTATTCGCTTAACTTATACTAGATTTTCAACTAGAGAATTTAAGAACAAGAACAAGTAACTCTAGTTGCCGACTAAAGGTGAAAAAGCTAACTGCTGAATACTTACTTGATGCCTAAATACTTACTCAAAAATTCTCCTAACTATTCAAATTCATCTGCCGACGCAAATCATCAAGAGGCGAAACTTCACCACTCTCCAATAATTTCTCATCCTCACCACTTACCACTTCCAAATTTTCCTCACTTTTGCCAAAATTAAACTCAGAAATAATTGGCAACTGCCGCTCATTCAACAACATCGTCTGGAGACAACTATTAATATAAGAAACTACCCGGTTATAAACCTTAATTTTCTCCTCAACCTCAGTTTGTAAACGTAAATTTCTTTGAATTTTTTCCGCCGCTTCTGTCTCTAAACTTTGCTCTAAATATTCCCGCGCCTGATTATATTGCTGCATAATATCTTCCCCTTGTTTTTCAGCCATCGGTAATAAATTAGTCTTCAAAGTTTGATTCACAGTTTGCCGAAAAGTTTGCCGAATACTCTTAGAAACTTTTGGCTCAAAATCTAACTTCAACAATTGTCTAATTGCAGGTTCCGCTTCTACCATACTGCTACAGTCAAAACTTTGAGAAGTCTGTAATAAAGTCTGCCGAAACTGATAGATAGAAAAAGTTCCTTCATCATAAAAACGCGGACTTTCTCGTACAAACCTGTCACATTCTATCCGCGCTGCACTTATTAATGCCGTGCTAACTGTTTTTTCTACTTCCTTTAAATGTTTTTCAATTGCTCCATCATTGCCTAACAAACGATAGAGTTGTCGATAATAGTCTGACTTGCGAACTCGATCAATTAAACGTTGGAAAAATCCAGTTATTACTAACTGAGTAGAGTCAACTAAAATATCCTCTAATTGATTCGCTAAATAATAAAGAGCTTCGACTAAAACTGCTAATAAAGGTGCCGTTGCATTCCGTGGATGATTAATAGTTGCCCGACTATAAGCAGCTTCTACAGAAAAAGTATCTAACAGTTCATCTAAACGACGAATCATTCGAGATTGGAGTTGATTAAAATCTGCTTCAAAACCATCACATTTATTTGTAACTAGCAAATTTACTTCCTCAGTAATATGTTGACTAAATCCTTCGCCCACTTCCTGGAGTTGAGAATTTAATAATGATAATTCCTGAGCTTTCATTGCCTCTATTTCTTGAGGTTGACTTGCCAAGTCTCGTTGAGTTGCTAAATAATTTTTCTGTAATTGTATACAGATATTTTGTAAATCATCTGCCAAATTTGCAAATAACTGGGGGCGTTTTTCTTCCTTCAGATAGCGAGTAATTCCATCGCGAAATTCTTCTATCCCACTATCTTTTATTAATTGTTCGATTAATAGTTTACCCCACTCCTCTAAAATCCTGAAATAATTTTCATTAGGCGATTCAAAACCATTAATACTTACCCGAAAATTACTGGGAAGTTTGCGAGAAGTTCCACAATAATTATTAAAAGCATAGACAAATTGTGGCGTTTCCTCCTCTCCATCCAAACCTTTAACACTATTAGCAAATATAGTATCCAAACCAAAGCGATCGCTCCGACTTGTCTCTTTAATTAAACTGCCATAAAAACCTAACAATCCACTGGTTTTATAAATCTTTTCCGTATCTCGAAAATCAGAAATAATCAAACTTTCTAATCGCTGCCTAAGTTGAGAATTGTACCAAGTTTCATCTATACGATTAAAGACATAAAAAACCCTATCCCTAATGCCAGGATTTTCTCGCATTTTTTCCAATAATTCTGTTTCCTCAGTTGTCATATCTCCCGCAGCAGCAGGTTTTAAAACACAAACAACTGCCGAAGTTTCTGGGTTCTCTATTTTGTCATAAGTAACTTGAGCATCCTTCTCTACAGGAGCATCAATTCCTGGAGTATCAATAATGATATTTCCGTCTTCTAATAAAGGATGATGACAATAATATTCTACTTTCTTCAACACAGCACTATTCATTCCTCTTCTGGCATAACTCGCTGCTTCTTTCAGGTTGGAAAAATTAAACTGTTCCATTGAATAAATAGAATTTTGAGTCGGATGAATAAATTCTTTATTTGCCTCAAAACCATCCACTAATAATTTTAATGCTTTTGCTTGTTTAGCACGTTCCGATTTATTTTCCCCTCCTTCATTTTTAATAATTGCGTTGCATTGTTCTCGGATAATTCCAATTACCTCTGATTGTTCAATATTGGCATTAGAGTCTAAACCTAATTGTTGTCGTAAAATTGATACTTGTTCTTGAATTTCAGCAATACTTAAAAATGTCAAAACTACTCGTTCTTTTTCAGGTTCAGCATATTCAATATAACATTCCGTTCCCGTGGCGTGACCTTCCGCACTGTAAAGTAATTCTCTCCCTAATAAAGCATTAATTAACATCGACTTCCCCGCACTAAAAGCTCCGGCAAATACTATTTCAAATTTTGGGGAAATTACTTTATTTAAAGAAGAGCGAACTGCCGTTGTATCTTGTTGTCTAAGAGTAGGTTCTTGATGTAATAATTGAAGTAGATTTTCTACCTGATTTTGTAAATCTTGACATTGATGAGGAATTAGGTTCATTTTTGCCTGATGGTATTAGTAAATTTCTACTATTTTAGTATAAAGGAATAGGAAATAGGCAATAGAAATAAAGATATAGTAATCCTAAATAAGTTTTCATTAATGGATAATGGATAATTACCTCTCCCTAAAAGGGAGAGGATTGACTAAAATAAAAAATTTATTTCTCTTGGTTGATTGGATATGGCGCCGGTAACCCATCCATCCCATCCTTCGGACTGCTTCGCATTCATGTCGCGTTTGCTTTAGCATTCCGTCGGAAAGCGAAACGACCGCTTTTTCCCTTTTATTGGGGAGGGTTTAAACCTGAATTATCTAATTATTTAATTGTTTAATTGTTTAATTATTAATTATTTCGGTAAGATTGTAGAGGTTTGGTCTCCAAACCCGGTTTGGTCTCCAAATCCAAGAACAAATAGGGTGCAAATATGATTTGCAAAAATACTTTTTTCTATTCCCTATTTGCTAAAATTTATAAAGATAAATTTTTAGCTTTCTTCTTGCATTGAGATGCACCCGAAAAAATGAGATTTGGAGGCCAGAACCCTAAAGTTTTCTTACAAGTGATTTAGAATTACTATAGGTGTATCTCATTAGTCTGAGAAACTCTATATAATTAATCATGTAGTTACAAATTATCAAAATTAAAAAATCTATGGCAATTAAACTTTATGACCTAGTTGCAGCAGAAGAAAACAGAGCTTTTAGTCCCTTCTGCTGGAGAATTCGCATGGCTCTAGCACATAAAAATTTAGAAGTAGAAATTATACCCTGGCGACTGACAGAAAAAGAAGTGCTCGCTTTCTCTAATCAAGACAGAGTTCCTGTAATTGTTGATGGAAATAAAGGAGATAAAGTAGTTAGTGACTCTTGGAAAATTGCTAACTACTTAGAGGAAACTTATCCAGATAAACCTTCTTTATTTGGCAGTGCTGAAGCCAAAGCTCAAACTATGTTTATTGACTCTTGGAATGGAAGTCTATTAGGTGTTTTAGTGCCAATAATTTTATATGATGTGTTTGAAAATATTGACCCTAAAGATAAGGCTTATTTTCGAGAAAGTCGTGAAAGTTTTTTTGGTAAACCTCTAGAAGAATTTCAGGATGTTACAGAGGAGCAAATCAATAATTTCAGAACTTTCCTAGAGTCTTTAAGAAACACTATCAGTCAGCAACCTTTTTTAGCAGGAGAAACACCAAACTATGCCGATTATTTAGTCTTTTCTACTTTTCAATTTGCTCGTACTATGTCTCCAAAACAACTATTAGAAACTAGCGATCCAGTTTATGCTTGGCGAGAAAAAATGCTCGAATTATTTGATGGTATAGGACGCAAAAATCTAGGTTTTAATTAATAAAAAATCCTATAGCAGCCTAATCATAGATCAGGAAAACTAAAAAACTCAAAAGTAAGCATTTAGCTCTTAGAATTTAACTATCAGCTTTTCCTCGGGAATAGGCTAGCCCATAAGCTTTTGAAAGTAATAACTTACTAAGATTGGCTGATAACATTTTTCCTGTCGGACTTTTAATTCTCTTTGGATACTAATTCATCCTTCTAAAATAATGAGTTAATAACTCATAGCTGAATGCTGAATGCTGATAGCTGAATGCTTACACTCAAAACTATTAGACTTGCTCTAAAGTTTTGATTCAAGTCAGGAAATAGATAATAAGAGGGGTAATTTTTTTGATTTTATATCTTGATTTTATATCTGGAATTAATTTCAAAAAGTTAGCATTTTGGGTTCCTAATTCCTGAAAAACCAAAGGATAACTATTCCCCTTACCTCCTAACTCCTTTCCTCACCAAAAAACTTGTTCAGCAAACCCTAATTAATGAGAAAAATCAACAAAGAATACTTTTAGAGTAACGTTTAATTTTTTCTCAATCTTTAAACTCTAAGTATTCCTTCAAAAAGAACAAATTAATTGCTGACAAGCAATAACTAATAGCTGTATGCTTACAAAAAACTAGACAAAAATTGGAGGTTTTTACACTATGACTCTAGACTTATATTACTGGCCGACTCCTAATGGTTGGAAAGTAAGTATCATGCTCGAAGAAACAGAAACTCGCTATAATTTAATTCCTGTTAATATCACGACTGGAGAGCAGTTTAAACCAGAATTTCTCAAAATTAGTCCTAACAATAGAATGCCTGCTATTGTTGACCATAATGGGCTTGATGGTAATCCTATTTCTATCTTTGAATCAGGAGCTATTTTGGTTTATTTAGCAGAAAAAACAGGTCGCTTTCTTCCAAAAAAACCAGGCGATCGCTACACTGTTATTCAATGGTTAATGTTTCAAATGGGTGGCGTCGGACCGATGTTAGGACAAGCTCATCATTTCCGTCAATATGCACCCGAAAAAATTTCCTATGCTATTGAAAGATACACAAAAGAAACATCTCGTTTGTATAGAGTATTAGATCAACAATTATCTCAAGTTGAATATGTAGCTGGAGATTATTCGATCGCTGATATGGCAATATATCCTTGGATAGTACCCCACGAAAAGCAAGGGCAAAATTTAGCAGACTTTCCTCATTTAAAGCGATGGTTTGAAACTGTTAGTCAGCGACCTGGGGTGAGTCGTGGTTTAGCAGTTTTAAGTGAGAATAGGATAAAAAATCTGGATGAAACAGCAAAGGAAAATTTTTTCGGTGCTCGTCAGTTTCAGCGGTAATTAACTATTAGTTTTTATTGGGAGGGTAAGTATTTTTCCACTCTCAAAAATTTTGTAGAGATGTTCTATGAAGCTTCTCTACAAATATCATTCAGACTGCTAACTTTTCTCCCAACAAATTTCTCAATCTGCCAAATTTTTCAAATCTCAAATATCCTCTTTTCAACTTTCCAAATAACTTTGAGTTAGCACCTTGTGGTGAGTCGTGCTTTAGCAGTTTTCAGTGAGAGTCGGGTGCAAA